>NZ_JBFUIQ010000133.1:0-9778 GCF_056401795.1 Peribacillus sp. P4_D6 | reverse complement strand
GAACAAAACTTCCGATCCATCCACCGTCTGGATGAAATAGATGCCGCTCGCCGCATGGAAGACATGGTTTCCTATGTTGACATGTATTATATGGAGGATTTGAGTCTGGAAAAGCTGTCGAATGTTTTCTTTTTAAGCCGCGAGCATATCTCGAGAAAGTATAAGCAAGAAACCGGAATGACCCTGTCCAAATACATCACGGAGCTTAGAATCAGCCAAGCAAAGTCGTGGCTGAAACAAAAAGACAAAAGCATTTATTCCATCTCTACCATGCTTGGCTATCAAGATGAAATCTACTTTTCAAAGCTATTTAAAAAGGTCGTCGGCATGACGCCTTTTGAGTTCAGGAACAGGAACGATCAACATGAATCTAAAGGGGTGACATGATGAAAAACAGGTTTTTATCCCTTTTGTTAATCGGAGCCGTCAGCCTGCCTCTTTCTGCATGTCAGGATGAAGCCCCACCAGAAAAAACAAAAAAGACAGAGCGGAAAATCACGCTGGATTTAAGGAATCCGAAAGTGGAAATATCCACTCAATTTGAAGAAATGACGCGTGCTTATGAACGGGAAAATCCTCACGTCAATATCAGGGTACATACTGTTGGAGGGGCAATGGATGACCTCGCCGACCTAAAAGCCGAAATGGCGACCGGCACTGGTCCGGATATCTTTACAAACAGCGGCTATGAAAGTGCCAAGCTGTGGCGGAACTATCTGGAGGATCTTTCAAGGGAGCCCTGGATTAATCAAGCATACAAAGAATCCCTGACGCCAGTCACATTGGACGGGAAAATTTACGGAATGCCGGTTAACCTTGAAGGGTATGGCTTTATCTATAATAAGGATCTATTTAAACAAGCCGGCATTACTGACCAGCCCGCCACTCTTTCTGAATTGACAGCAGCTGCCGAAAAGCTGCAGAATGCAGGCATTACTCCCTTTGCAACAGGCTATTATGAAGACTGGAAATTGGGAGACCATCTAATGAATGTTGCTTTTGCCCAGCAAAAGGATACTGATGCTTTTATAAGAAATTTAAATAACGGAACGGAAAAAATCAGTACCAATCAAACATTTAAGGATCTCCTTGCCCTGCTGGATCTCACCATAAAGTATGGAAACGATAATCCACTGTCTACGGACTATACAATGGAAGTGAATCTGTTTACCTCCGGAAAAGCAGCCATCATTCAGCAAGGCAACTGGATTCAGCCGATGATCGATCAAGCTTCGCCTGACATGAACATCGGTTTTATGCCGATTCCGATTAATGACCGACCTTTAAAGGAAGCCCTTGTCGTCAGCGTTCCAAATTATTGGGCCGTAAATAAACAATCCATTCCTGAAAAGAAAAAAGAAGCCAAGAAATTTTTAAATTGGATGGTGTTGTCAGAACAAGGAAAACGGTTCATGACGGAAGAATTCAAATTCATTCCTGCGTTTAAGAACATTAAAACTGATGATATAGGGCCGCTCGCAGAAGAAACACTTCGAAATTACAAAGAGGGGAACACCGTCCCATCTAACTGGTTTCACTTCCCTGTTGAAGTTAGGGAAGAATTCGGAGCCGCGACTCAGCTCTATGTCGGGAAACAGCTGAACCGCAATCAGCTGCTCAATGAATATCAGAAGTCCTGGGAGAGGTTTTCGAAGGAATAGCCTCTTGCCGGGGCTTTTTTTGCCTTTTACAACTGCGATATCAATATACGACTAAATTCCAATCAATATGTGGCATACCTCTCTTTTCAGGAATCGCCTATAATTCTATTGTACTAGCAAACACATACGAGGAGGAAGATTTATGAACTTTAGCAGGCTTGCCAAACAGGCAACAGCAGGAATACTCAGTACTGGCATTCTATTAAGCGGAACTGTCACCCAATCATTTGCAGCTCCAAAGGATCCGGCGGATTACAAAGAAACGTACGATACTTCACAAATCACTCGATCAGCTATGAAAGATATGATTAATCAGCACGGTGATACTAGATATGCCGTTCCTAGGTTTGACGAATCCACAATTAAAAACATCCCTTCTGCCAAAAAAGTAACGGAATCAGGCGAAACCATTGATTTAGATGTGTGGGATACATGGCCATTGCAAAACGCTGATGGAACTGTTGCAGAGTACAAAGGATATCATATCGTTTTTGGATTAGCAGGCGATCCTAAAAACGCGAGTGATACGTTCATCTACATATTCTACAAAAAAGTGGGCGACAACTCCCTTGATGCATGGAAGAATGCTGGAAGAGTATTTGATGACAATGATAAAAACGTTCCAAATGATCCTTACCTAAAAGAGCAAGCCGAAGAGTGGTCAGGTTCTGCAACCTTCACTGAGGACGGGGAAGTTCGCTTATTCTATACAAACCGTGAACCGTATAAACCTGAGTCAGGGAATTATGGGAAACAAACCTTGACAACCGCTCAAGTAAACCTTTCAGAGTCAGATTCTGAAACATTAAAAGTGGATGGTGTTGAGGATTACAAATCCATCTATGAAGGCAAAGACAGCAAGTACTACCAAACTGTAGATAAATTTGTAGAGGACGGAAATTCCGCTGATAATCATACCTTCAGAGACCCTCACTATGTAGAAGACAACGGCCGCAAATACCTTGTGTTTGAAGCAAATACGGGTACAGAATATGGCTACCAAGGCGAAGAATCGCTATACAATAGAGCTTATTATGGCAACAGCAATAAATTCTTCCAGGGTGAGAAAAACAAACTTTTGCAAAGCCCTAAAAAAGAGTTAGCTGAACTTGCAAACGGTGCAATTGGAATTATTGAAGTAAACGACGATTATACATTGAAAAAAGAAATGAAGCCATTGATTGTTTCAAATACGGTCACAGATGAAATCGAACGTCCAAACATCTTTAAAAAGGACGGCAAGTGGTATTTATTCACAAGTTCAAGAGGATCAAAAATGACCATTGATGGAATCGATAATCAAGATATTTACATGTTAGGCTACACGTCAAATTCCTTAACTGGCCCATATAAACCATTAAATAAAACGGGCATCGTCCTGCATCAGGATCTAGATCCATATGACATCACTTGGAACTATGCACACTATGCGATCCCGCAGGCTGGCAGTGATAATGTTGTAGTGACAAGCTACATGACAAACAGAGGTTATTTTGAAGACAATAAATCTACCTTTGCCCCAAGCTTCCAGCTTAACATTAAAGGGAAACAAACATCGGTAGTAAAAGACGGTATTCTTGAACAAGGCCAAATTACGGTTAAGTAGTTACCCAATGAAAAGAAAAAGAAAATGTCAGGAAAACTTGGCATTTTCTTTTTTCTATTTTAAAAGAGAAAAGTGGTGAGTTTAAGTGAACAAAAAGAAATATAAGATGGTTGGATTATTCGTTCTTGGATTATGGATGGTTATTTGGACAGGAATTTTGATTCATTCATTTTATAAAACAAAAGAAGCTAATCCGCCAAATAAGGTAGAAAAGCACTCATACCGGGCTGTCTATCATTTTACTTCTCCTGATCATTGGAAAAACGATCCACAGAAGCCCCTTTACTATGAAGGAAATTATCATTATTTTTACCTTTATAATGGAGATTATCCGGATGGCAATGGTACAGAATGGCGACATGCCACCTCTAAAGATTTGATTCACTGGAAGGATGAAGGGATTGCCATTCCAAAATATACGAATCAAAATGGGGATCCATGGACAGGGTCAGTCGTGTTTGACAAGGAAAATACAGCTGGGTTTGGAAAAGGGGCTTTTGTGGCGATCGTAACACAACCATCTAAGGATGGCCAGAAACAAGAACAATTTCTATGGTACAGTACGGACAAAGGAAATACGTTTACCTCTTACAGTGACGAGCCTATTATGAAAAATCCAGGAACGAAGGATTTTAGAGATCCAAAAATCATCTGGGATAACACGAATCAAAAATGGGTCATGACCATGGCCGAAGGATCGAAAATAGGTTTTTATGAGTCTTATAACCTGAAAGATTGGCGCTATACGAGCAGTTTTTCCACTAAGAACATTGGAGTTTTAGAGTGCCCTGACCTTTACCAGATCCGCGCTGAAGACGGGACAGTAAAGTGGGTGCTGGGCGTCAGTGCAAACGGAAAAGAAGCAGGGAAACCCAACACCTATGCATACTGGACAGGAACGTTTAATGGAACGGAATTTCTTCCAGATAACAATGAACCGCAATGGCTAGACTACGGTTTCGATTGGTATGGCGGAGTAACGTTTGAAGATGGCAAGGCAAGTGACAAATTAGACAAACGCTATGCCCTCGCTTGGATGAATAACTGGGCCTACGCCAACAATACGCCGACATTAAAAGAAGGGTTTAACGGAATGGATTCGATCGTCCGTCAAATTGAACTAAAGCGTGAAGGCGAGAATAAGTATTATCTTTCTTCACAGCCTTCAGAAGCATTAAAAGAATTGACAAGCTCAACGAATTCTTTTAATAAAATCGAAGTGGATGGCTCGGAAACACTTGATTTTAAAGGAGATGCCTATCAAATAGAGGCGGATCTCTCATGGTCGGATTTTAAGAATGCAGGATTTAGGCTCAGGGAGTCAGATGATCAAAAACGCCACGTTGACGTAGGCATCTCTGCAGAAGGAAATTACTCTTATGTCAATCGGGTATTCACAGATCAACCTGACGAAACGAATCTGTTGGTTGAAAGTACTGCACCATTTGATGTCAGTAAGAAGAAGGTACATTTAAAGATTCTCGTCGATAAAACGAGTATTGAAGTTTTTGTGGATGATGGAAAGGTTGCTTATTCAAACTTAATATTCCCTCATGCCGAAGATAAGGGAATTACTCTCTTCTCCGAGGGCGGCAAAGCGATCTTTAAGAATATGAAGGTTACACATTTTGATCCGATTAATTGAATCTCATCTTGGCAGATACCTTTCATATGAGTACACATACATTCTTTTATAAGAAATAACTCTTCAAATATGAAAATTTACTAAAAGGGGCCCCACCAACATTTAGCAATTTCGACATAAAAAAGCCCGATTTCTATAAGCTAAGACTGTCTTATATGTACTGAAACTTATCTTTGTCATATTAACTGATCATATATAAATGTATGAGTTATTGAACATAAACAGATGAGGAAAATCCTCATAAATCCTTCAGCTAAAATGTGTTAAGAAACTTAGGTTTTCTGAACAGAACCTTAGTTCTTAACACCTTACGGAAAAGATACAATTTTAGGTTTAATTTCTCCCAGAAGCACTTGGGATTAATGGATAATCATATACCATATATATTCTTTAATTCTCACATAAGACAGTCGAGGAAATTTATAAAAACCGTGAAAAGTTTCCCTAGGAGTTACAGTGGGCAGCCTCGAACGACTTAGCTAAAGTGGGACTCATTATCGTAACGTCCACCAATAAAGACGTTTGGGATAAAAATGGATATCATGAGTCGCTTGGAAAGCCAAGGATTACGCAGGTGAGGGAGGGTGATATAGCTCGTCGATGCAGAGAAAAAATCGCGAATCAAGCGAGCCGAAGCGAACATGAATATGGCAGCAAGAAAGGAAGAATAACAGGGGGGAATTTAAGGGGCACTTACCCCAGTATGTAGACAAATGGGTTCGGAAATCAACACCCCAATTGTATAGGCAAAAAAACTGTTGGTCCAATCATATAGACAAGGGAGCTACGGTTTGTAGACTACTATTATCTAAAAGTTAAACCAAAGTTGATTGGAGAGAAAGGTGCGAGACTCCTGCGGGAAAAACGCGTCCAGGGGAGACCCCGCAGGCGCAAAGGCGCCGAGGAGGCTTCCCGGACCGCCCGCGGAAAGCGAGTGCCTGGAGCGGAAATCAACATCTAAATCGTACAACCATAAAAAAAACTGTAGGCAAACTCAATTTTAATCAAGTTTGCCTATAGTCTCAGGTAAGGGACGATTATACTCTTACCTTTTTTTGAATAGTTTTGACAATTTATCTGGCCTTTTATACTACTTAACAAATATGTTCGTCATACTCGGTTTTCAAGTAATTCATCATCCTTTGTTTCTGGTGTGAATAATGAAAGCAATTAAAGTAGTAGGAAAAGTCGTCAAAAAAGAGAGGGTTTTTATCATCGAAGCTATAAGAATTTAAAAAATCCGAGATTACTTTTTCTTGTTCCACTACATCGAACAATCCGGATATATAAAAATGATAACTGAATTTATCATATAAAAAAAGATATCCTGTATCATCAAAAATATTTTTCACTGTATGACCATCCAATTCTAACTCACTCCTTCCTTACCAATATACCTTTTTATCCATGAAATTATTCAGGGCTCATCTTTCAGGGAATATTATTATATTTATTGCAGCGTGTTTTTTATGCCTTCAATACATTAAAGGTATGGAATAAATGCAGGCAGAAGGAATAGCGAACGAAAAAAGCACATCCAATAAGGATGTGCTTTCATAAAAGTATTATTTGTACATTTCAGCGACTTGTTTTTGCAATTCGCCATTTTCAAGGTACTCATCATAACTCATTTGCTTATCGACTGTACCTTTTGGAGTAAGTTCAATGATCCGGTTCGCAATAGTTTGGATGAACTGATGATCATGAGAAGAGAAGATCATAGATCCTTTAAAGCTGATTAAACCGTTGTTTAATGCTGTAATCGACTCTAAGTCCAGATGGTTGGTAGGTTCATCAAGCATCAGGACGTTCGAACCGCTTAACATCATTTTGGAAAGCATACAGCGGACTTTTTCGCCCCCTGAAAGTACACTTGCCTTTTTCGTGACTTCATCGCCAGAGAATAACATCCTGCCCAAGAAACCGCGCAGGAAGCTTTCGCTCTGGTCATTAGGAGAATATTGACGGAGCCAATCGACAAGATTTAAATCGACACCTTCAAAGAATTCAGCATTATCTTTAGGGAAGTAAGCCTGAGAGGTTGTAACGCCCCATTTGAATGAGCCGCCATCCGGTTCGATTTCACCTGCCAAGATTTTGAACATTGTTGTTTTAGCAATCTCATCTTTACCGACAAATGCAATTTTATCGCCTTTATTCATCGTGAAGCTGACATTATCCAATATTTTTACGCCATCGATCGTTTTCGAGATTCCATCTACACGAAGCAGGTCGTTCCCGATTTCACGTTCAGGAGTAAAGCCGACATATGGATAGCGGCGTGAAGAAGGCTCGATGTCATCCAAGCTGATTTTATCCAATAATTTCTTACGGGATGTAGCCTGGCTCGATTTGGATGCATTGGCACTGAAACGCGCGATGAAATTTTGAAGCTCTTTGATTTTTTCTTCTTTTTTCTTATTGGCATCTTGAGTCAGTTTAAGGGCAAGCTGGCTAGATTCATACCAGAAGTCATAGTTACCGATATAAACTTTGATTTTACCGAAATCAAGATCCGCGATATGTGTACAAACCTTGTTAAGGAAGTAACGGTCATGGGAAACTACGATAACAGTGTTTTCAAAGTTGATTAGGAATTCTTCCAGCCATTTGATCGCTTTTAAGTCCAAGTGGTTGGTAGGCTCATCCAGTAATAGAACATCCGGTTTACCGAATAGTGCCTGGGCAAGCAATACTTTAACTTTGTCGCCACCATTCAATTCAGCCATTTTCTTCGTATGCAGGTCTTCTGTAATCCCAAGGCCTTTTAAGAGGATTGAAGCTTCGGGTTCAGCTTCCCATCCGTTTAATTCGGCAAATTCCCCTTCAAGCTCGGCCGCTTTCATTCCGTCTTCGTCGGTGAAGTTTTCCTTCATATAGATGGCATCTTTTTCTTGCATGACTTCATATAATCTTTCATGTCCCATAATGACGACTTTAAGGACTTCTTCCTCTTCATAAGCGAAGTGATCCTGCTTTAGAACGGCAAGGCGTTCGCCTGGCCCCATATGGACATCACCGGATTGTGCTTCAATTTCACCTGAAAGGATTTTTAAGAAAGTGGATTTACCGGCACCATTCGCACCAATCAGGCCATAGCAGTTACCAGGAGTGAATTTTATATTAACATCTTCAAACAGTTTACGATCGCCATAACGTAAACCAACATTATTTACTGTAATCATTTATTTACATTCCTCCAAAATACTTTTGTTTCAACGTGTTCAACACTTTGTTTCATTAGTTTTACGCTGATTCATACAAACAGCAGTTTACAATCTTGTATGTTTTAAACTGTGCATCATTTAAATTGTATCTTATTTCTTAGGAAAATTAAAGGCAGATTAGTAAAAACAAACGTTTATAAGCAAAAATTACACAAGGATTTAATTTTGTTTATAAATTGCAACCTATAAATGTAAGTACTATTTTTTTATTGAATATGATTATGGGTATAAAGTCTCATTACACAACAACCTTATAATTGGTAATATAGGTAACTGTAACTATTACAATGGGAGGAACATATATGAGTGATTCAGTAGGTTTTTGGAAACGTCTTTTTGCAGGTGTTTTGGACGGCATAATAGTATCAGCACCATTAGCGATAATTTTCGGGGTGATTACCGGTGATTGGGAAAATGAAAATTTTTCAACTCTTTTTAACTTTCTTTACATGGTGATTGTCCCGATACTATGGTATGGCTATACAGTTGGTAAAAGGATTATGGGAATACGCATAGTAAGGATGGACGGCAAAAAATTAGGCATAGGCACTATGCTATTGAGGTATTTAGTTGCTGCTTTGGTATATGCCATTACATTAGGGATAGGGTTTATTGTCAGTGCATTCATGGTTAGCATAAGGAAAGACAATAGATCGATACATGATTTCATAGCAGGTAMATACGTGACATCAAATGAACCATGAATAACGGATAAGCAGTTTAATAGCTGCTTTTTTTTTTGCGAAAATACAGATTCAAACCGATATGTTTTTTAAATATGGAGGAAATTTAGCCGAATACTTTATAGTACGGTATTTAGGTATAAATATTACATTGGAAACCACGGTAGAATATCTATAGCAGTAATACAGTGGCAGTTAGGAAGCTAAGGAGCACTTAACCTTAATGGTCAAGTGCTTACGATCTTGATTTATTTCATTTTGAAGACGTCCTTGATATGCTCGTGTTTCTTTGCGAACAATTTTCTTTTCAAATTTACGCTTATTCGCATTGGCTTTCACACGTGTGGAATCGACGAATACGTGTTCAGCACTTATTAACTTTCTATCAGCGGCTGTTATTCGATAGAAAATCTGTTCTATCCAAGTTTTTAAACCTAGTTGATTGGAGCGAGTGCCTGGAGTGGAAACAACGATTAGATTTACTAACCCTCAAAAACGTTCGAGTTGATTTCAGAAATCCGCTCCCTTTCCGCCGACTGCCTGCCAAGCCTCCTCGACGCAARCGTCTGTGGGGTCTCGGCTAGCCAGTTATTCGGCAGGAGTGTCGCAAATTTCTTCCATCCAATAAGGAGTACAGGAGAAAAATTCAAAGGATAAAATAAACTTGGTTCGGAATAGACCAGCCTGCAGTTTTTATTTTAAAAAACGTTCCAGTTGATTGGAACGTAAGGTACGAGACTCCTGCGGGAAAAACGTGGCCAGAGGAGACCCCGCAGGCTATGCCGAGGAGGCTCCCGGACCGCCTGAGGAAAGCGAGTGCCTGGAGTGGAAATAACGATTAGATTTACTAACCCTCAAAAACGTTCGAGTTGATTTCAGAAATCCGCTCCCTTTCCGCCGACTGCCTGCCAAGCCTCCTCGACGCAAGCGTCTGTGGGGTCTCGGCTAGCCAGTTA
>NZ_JBFUIQ010000132.1:0-9940 GCF_056401795.1 Peribacillus sp. P4_D6 | reverse complement strand
CCACGTTTCTTAATAGCTCCATTTCTGGGTTAGAATCATCCAATAGAATGAACGATATTAAGCACGGTAGATATAAGCTGGTTTATGTTGCACCTGAACGTTTGGAAAATCCTGCATTTCAACAGGATCTATTTAATGTGGGAATTTCTATGGTTGCCATTGATGAGGCCCACTGTATATCTCAATGGGGACATGACTTCAGGCCAAGCTACCTAAAAATCAAAACCTTATTGAAAAACATGCCATCCGCTCCGACTGTACTGGCCTTAACGGCAACTGCCACACCGCATGTGACCGATGATATATGTCAGTCGCTCGGAATATCTGTACAGCATACAGTATCCACGGGATTTTCCAGAGATAACCTGTTCTTTTCCGTTGTGAAAGAAGAAAATCGCAGTCGATTTTTAATGCGCTATTTGGAGAAAAACAAAAATGAATCGGGTATCATATATGCAGCAACCAGGAAAGAAGTCGATTCCTTGTATGCCAAGCTTATTAAAGCCGGATTCAAAACAGGTCGATATCATGCTGGCATGAATGAAAAAGAACGGTCGGAACAGCAGGATCAATTCATTCGTGATGACGTTCCCTTGATGGTAGCGACATCTGCCTTCGGGATGGGAATCGATAAGTCGAATGTTAGATACGTCATCCATTACCAAACTCCAAAGAACATGGAGAGTTATTATCAGGAAGCGGGCCGTGCAGGGAGGGATGGTTTGGATAGCGAGTGTATCCTCTTATATTCCCCACAGGATATGCAGATACAGCGTTTCTTGATTGATCAATCAAATCCCTCACAGGAGTGGCAATCCCAGGAATTGAAGAAATTGAACAGAATGAAGGATTATTGTTTTACCGAAGGATGTTTGCAAGCCTTCATTCTTAGATATTTTGGAGAAGAAAACCCTGAAGATTGCGGTCATTGCGAAAATTGTACAGATAAACGTGACTCTGTTGATGTAACTACACAGGCACAAATGGTCCTTTCATGTATGTTGCGAATGGGGGAGCGATTCGGTAAAACGATGATTTCCCAAGTGCTTACGGGATCACGCAATAAGAAAATTGAAGAGTTCGGATTCCAGAAGCTTTCAACCTATGGTATCATCAATGATCAAACTGCGAAGGATGTTGGTGATTTCATTGATTTCCTGACAGCAAAACAGTATATCGAAATGACGGGCGGACAGTTTCCGGTTCTTAAAGTTACCAATGCTGGCAGGGAAGTGCTTTTGGGACAGAAAAAAGTCCTGCGTAAGGAAATAAAAAAAGTAAGCAGCATCAGTGCTGATCATGGGCTGTTTGAAGAGTTGAGACAGTTAAGAAAAGAATTGGCAAGTACGGAAAATGTACCTCCATTCATTATTTTTTCCGATGCATCTTTGAAAGATATGGCCGTCAAACTGCCGAGGACGGAAGAGGAATTCCTGGAAGTCAAAGGGGTGGGGATGCAGAAATTCGAACGCTTCGGAGACGCATTTTTACAAGTGATTTCCCAGTATGTACAGGCACACCCTGACTTAGAAACGAATACAATGGTTACAAAGGAAACGGTAAAGAGAGCTACTAAACCATCTCACTTAGAAAGCTATCGCTTATATCAGGAAGGCAAATCAATCAAGGAAATAGGGACATTGAGAGGATTGTCTGCCATTTCAATTGAAAATCATTTATTAAAGTGTGCAGAAGAACACTTGGATATCAATTGGGATGAGATTTTCTTGGAGAAAGATTTTAATCTTGTTTTGGAAACTGCGAAACAATTGGATTCAGAAAAATTGAAACCACTTAAAGAAGCCCTGCCTGAACATATTTCCTACTTTATGATCAAAGCGATCTTGGTTAAGGCAGGGCTGGAAAACGAAAGGTGTTAAGGTTTTTTGGATAATTTCTTCATTGAATAAATAAGAATTTGGTTTAATGCGTATACTAGGAATGATAAAAAGGTGAAATTTCGCTCCTTTAATCAGAGTCTTTATAAAAAAGAGGAGGTTGCTCATGTATTTTGGTAAAAAGAATTCAGAGGAACCAGAAATAGTTATGGAAGATACGATAGTATATGCATGCGGATCAGCGGATTGCAATGGTTGGATGAGAAAAGATTTTGCCTCGGAAAACTATGATTGCCCAATGTGTGGAAGTCAATTGGTTGAAGAAATCAGGGAGCTCCCAAAAATTGAAAATGAGTATAATGCGTTTAAATAAAAGAGGTGAATCATAGCCTCTTTATTTTTTATTTTGAGAAGGAAGGATGGAGGAGTGTTTTTATCTGGGATTAATGCTTTACATATAAAGATATGTATGATATTATTAGATTTCAGTGTTATGAAAAGAATGCACTGGAGGGTAATTTAAAGTAACATTTTTATTAATAAAATAATTTTTCATCATTTTCATGATGAAGTAGAAACAAGTTAAACACATTTAGAAAAAAGAAATACATGTTATCACCAAGTATTTTCCTCGATCCATTTCTGTTCTTCATTAACTTACTTCTATGTACCATTTGTCTTTTGGAATTTAATCTACCCAATTGGAATTACGGACGGTTTTAATTAATAAACATGTACTTACAAGCTTTTATCTGATTCTCGCAGGCACGGTCTAGGAACCGTATGGATGGGAGAGAGGCAGGGCTTTCATTGTTTTAGGTTTTGGCATTAAAAATTACTCTCGTGCTCGCTTCGATTTGAAATGTTCAACGAACGAGCAGGAAGAACCATATGGAATGGATTCTTAAACAGGCGCAGTCTCGATTATCTGAAGGGTAAGTCAGGGACTGTGTTTCATTTTGGGGAATACTTTCTTTTTTAGAATCTTTCCTCAAATATATAAAGCATATATATGATATAATGGTAACTGAGATATGAAAAATTCATGCCGTAATCTCAAGTTCTTACCATTCAAAAAGTTTGGTTGAAAGAACAATAATCATACTTAGATTTGCGAATGGTTATTTACTCACAATTTAGATTAAACGCCATCTATTCTTCTTTTATCTTTATGGCTTGTGATCTGTTATGCAGGACGGAGTCAATTCAATTCTAAGGAGTGAGATATATGTATAGAAGAAATAATACGGAAGAAATCATTCCTGAAGAAACAAAGGTGTGGGAATGTACATCAGAAGATTGCAAAGGTTGGATTCGCGATAACTTTACAAGTAATGATGAACATGTTTGTCCGTTATGTAGCAGCGAGATGAAACCCGGCACCAGAATGCTTCAAGCAATTAACAATCCAAGAAACTATTAAGGCTATAAAAAAAGCTGAAGGGGATTCCCTTCAGCTTTTTTTATCTTTCTGCCAATTTAATGAAGCAAAAAGCAGATGAATGATTAGTGGATATCTTTTTTCTTGAATCGGCCGCCTCGGACTTCCGCGATATCCCCTACAGCAAGAAATGCAGATGGATCGAAGCTTTTGACTATCTCTTTAAGTTTAGCTTCCTCAAGCCTGTTTATTACACAAAAGATGACTTTTTTATCATCACCGGAATAAGCACCTTCACCAGCTAAAAAGGTTACGCCCCGTCCAAGGCGATTCATTATGGCTTCACCGATATCATTAAATTCATCACTGATAATCCAGACAAATTTGGATTCGTCCAAACCTGCGATGACGATATCCATCGTTTTATATGCCACGAAGTAAGCTATGATCGAATACATGGCACGATCCCACGAGAATACGAAGCCCGCACTTCCCAGGATGAATAAATTGAAAAACATGACGATCTCCCCAACGGAAAAAGGGAGCTTCTTACTAGCGAGTATAGCAAGTATTTCTGTACCATCCAATGAGCCGCCATATCGAATGACCATTCCAACTCCAATGCCAAGAATCATTCCGCCGAAAGCGGACGCTAGGAGGATATCTTGAGTGAAAGCTGGTACATGATGAAGCAATGTAGTGGTAATGGAAAGGATTAAAATTCCATAAAGGGTAGATAATGCGAAGGTTTTGCCGATTTGTTTATAACCGATAAAAAAGAAAGGAAGATTCAAAATGAAAAGAAAGATTCCGAGCTTCCATCCAGTGATGTAAGATAACATAATCGATATACCCGTTATGCCCCCGTCGATTACGTTATTCGGCACTAAAAAAATCTCGAGGCCGACAGCCATCAAAACCGCACCGATTGTAATTAATAGACCTCTCTGTAAAATTTGTCTCAGTGTTAATTTTTTATGCTGGGTCTTCTTTTGCATAATTTCTGTTGTACTTGCACCTGCCAGGTCTGACATAATCATGCCACCCACTCCTTCTCTCTATATAGGTTCTATGTAATTATAAACCTATAGGTATAATTAAATAAAGAAATTAACATTCTGATTCATATATTCCTGAATAATTATTGGTATCATTGATAACGTCCTGGAATGAAGAAACAGGGTTGTTAATGCTTGTCATTACCATGTATTCTTATTCTACTCCATACAAAACAATAGTATTTCTAATTTTATTGAATTTATGAAAGAAACCTGCATTTTCTTGAGATATGGGGTGCACCGAAAGAATCGATGTGTAAATAAATAGGAATAAGGAAATAAAAAACCTTTGAGGTACTATGAAATTCCTTTACAATATAGGAGAATAGAACGTTTGAGGTGATCAAGTAAAAAAATGGAACAATCAATTGTAGCATCAAATCCTGTTCTCTTTATGATTGCAGTACTTTTGATAATAATGGCTTGTTATACGGCGTTGGATTTACTGACAACATTACTGACGATAAAGAGATATAAACGCCTTGTGTATATAGGGAGCAGCTGCTCTATGGGAGTGGCTATTTGGACGCTTAATTTTGTTGTCATATTCACCCTCGATAATTCAGGAATGGCAGCAAACAACTTTTCTACAATAATTTTTTCGTTAGCATTAGCCATCGCTCTCGCAGGGGTTGGGTTATTGGCCATTTCGTATAAAACACAAGTACTGCAAATCGTTTTTTGCGGTTTCATGTTTACGATGGCCATATTATCCAATTATATAATGGGAACATCTTCATTAAACCACTCTTTGAACTTTAACCCATTATCGGTCTTCAGTACGCTTTTCAGCATCTTTATTTTATTTGTAGCAGCACTTGCCATCTTATTTCATTTTAATAAATTAAGTCAATCCTCGCTAAAACCAGTCAGTACTCTTTTGATGAGTGGGGCAATCATTGAAGGCTATTATCTTTTTGTAAGGGTGTTACCGATGAACGCGAAAAATGAATCGGGTGAATTTGTTCCACTCACTCCATTTATGCTTTATCTTACATGCTTCGTTTCATTATTCATCCTTGCAAGCTTGATAGCTTCAAGTACGATCGTGGGCCGGCGGTTAGCAAAAAGTGATAATACTGTAAGCGATATCCGTTATGCTTTAGATCAATCGGCGATCGTCGCCATCACGGATGCAAATGGGATCATTACATATGTAAACGAAAAATTCCTGGAAATATCACAATATGAAAAACATGAACTAATAGGGAAAAATCATTCCATAATCAATTCTGGTCATCATCCGAAAGAATTTTTCACTGACTTATGGCTAACGATCAGCAAAGGGAAAACATGGCATGGTGAAATATGCAATCGGGCTAAAGATGGTAATGTATATTGGGTGGATACAACTATCGTTCCTTTTATGAAAAAGGGTAAACCATATCAATATATTTCCATCCGTTCGGATATTTCCAGTCGTAAAAAAGCAGAAAATGCTTTAAAGGAGTCAATTAAAGAACTGGAAGATATGCATTATGCAATCAACCAGTCCTTGATTGTGGCGATTACCGATGATAAAGGAATCATTATCGAAGTGAATGAAAAGTTCTCGGAGGTTTCTGGTTATGGGAGAGGTGAATTGATAGGCCAGACCCATAAAATCGTTAATTCTGGATACCACTCAAAGGAATTCTTTGAAAAAATGTGGAAGACCGTCCGTGAATGCAAAGTTTGGAAAGGTGAAATTAGAAACAAGGCGAAAGATGGCAGTTTTTATTGGGTCGATACAACAATTGTTCCATTTTTCAGCGAAGAAGGAAAGCCATTTCAGTATTTAACAATTAGATATGACATAACCGAGCGTAAACAATCGGAAGAGATGCTCCATCGGCAGGATAAATTAGCTGCTGTCGGTCAGCTTGCTGCTGGAGTGGCACATGAAATACGCAATCCCTTGACCTCCATGAAAGGGTATACGGAATTTTTGCAATTGGATGAAACGGACGAAAATAAGCAAGAATATCTGGAAATAATCATGGAAGAAATCAATCGTGTGAATGAGATAGTTGAAGAGTTCCTACAATTGGCCAAACCACAGGCCTTGACTTTGGAGATGAAGAATCTCGTGCCAATCATTCAAAATGTTGTATCTTTGACGGAATTTGAAGCCAGGAAGAAGAACATCACGCTGTTTTCGGATTGTAATGACGAAGAGATCTTCGTTCGTTGTGATGAGAATCGATTAAAACAAGTCATATTGAACTTCATTAAAAATGGTATGGAAGCTATGCCTGACGGTGGGTTCATAAAAGTCATGACTGAAATTAAAGAGGATAAAGTGCAAATATCCATTACCGATACAGGAATTGGGATTCCACCAGAGCAGCTTAAGAGACTGGGAGAACCATTTTTCACAACGAAAAAATCTGGTAATGGGTTAGGATTAATGATCAGCTTTAAAATCATAGAAAGCCATTTGGGTAATGTCTTTGTCGAGAGCGAGGTCAATAAAGGTACAGTCTTTAAAATTGTGCTCCCTATTTAGCCTAATGGGAGCAATGAAAAAATATCAACAACATTGTAGAAGATGTCTGCATGGGGGAACTGGATTTGGAAAAACAAAAGCAAGTCAATATCATTAGCTTGAAGGTGTTTTACCTTTTTTCATTTTTTGCAGTAGGAAGTTTAACACCGCTATTAAGCGTTTATTTAGCCAATGAGGCAGGTTTGTCAGGTATTGAAATAGGTACGATCATGTCCGTTGGACCGATAGTGATGATCGTTTTTCAACCTTTGTGGGGGATTGTATGTGATTGGAGCGGGAGACCGGCAAAAATATTGGCAATGACATCGTTGCTTGCTGGTGTATTCGGTTTAGGTTACTTGCTGTTCGATCACTATTTACTTATAGTGTCCGTTGCTGTCGCATTGGCTATTTTTCAAAGTGCGATAATACCAGTTTCAGATAGCATCACCCTTCAATATACAACGAAAATCAAATCGAATTATGGTAAAATCCGTTTATTCGGATCACTTGGTTACGGTGTGGCCGTTTTTGTAATGGGAAAATTATCTGAATCCTTCATGGGTCCTTCCGTGATATTTTATGCTTTTTTCTTCGGCCTTTTGATCGCGGCTAGTCTGGCTCTTCGTTTGCCCGAAGAGCCGCCTGGGGAAAAGGTGAAGCTTTTCGGTGGAATGAAAGAATTGATCACGATGAAACGATTTCTTATCTTTCTTGCTATAACGTTCTTGCTTTTTGGTCCTAATCTTGCAAATAACGTATACTACGGTTTGTTTGTAGAGGCAAGGGGAGGGACATATACAGGAATTGGCATTGCGTTCCTTTTAGCTGTATTATCGGAAATCCCCTTTATGAGAATCGCAGGTACCTGGATTCATAAGATAGGCCTGCTGCCAATTACCTTATTGGCTGGAACGGCCTCATTGGTCCGCTGGGTTTTATACTTCACCGAACCAAGTTTGGCTACCGTATATGTGTCTTCGATCATTCAAGGGTTTTCACTTGGCTTATTCATTCCTGCAGCTTTACAATATATCAGGGAAGTTGTCCCTGTACGTATAACAGTAACGGCAATAACGCTTTATTCCGCCATAGGCAATGGATTGGGTAACTGGTTCAGTACCTTTAGCGGCGGAATAATCCTGGATAAATCAGGAATATATGCGGTCTATTTATTTTATGGTTTACTCACGCTGATCGGAATGCTGCTTACAATATGGCTCATGTGGTATGAAAAAAAATTAAAAGTTATGGGGAGACCCATAGGTATAATAGAAAAATGATGGAAAATAAAGCGAGGGACCTCTTTGCCTATCATGGTGAAGAGGTCTTTCTCTATTCTATTTACAAATTTGAGAGAACGTAGGCTAAATGATCAAGCAGAATGAACATACTTTGAAAGGGCGTAGGGGTTCATTAAAATTCCTCAGTAGACAAACTCGGTGAAAATGTATTTGTCTCCAATTTTATAAGGGTTTGTATAATTTACACGTTGATTGGAATGAAAGGCACTCGCTTTCCGATGCTCTTTAGCCTGCCAGGTCTACCTTGGACACGCTTTTTCCTCAGAAGTCTCGAACGCCCGTTCCAATCAACTTTGTTTAAAATTTTGAGAGAACCCCTTTTGTAATCCCATTCCGCGGTAAGTTTATAAAAGATATGCTTTTATGARTTGGGAATTTTAACTAAAACAATCAGTTTTTTATTTTTGGAAATAATATGATTTAATGGAAGATAGAGAATGAATGGAAGGGTGAGTGTTTTTGAGCAAACCAAAAGTGTTGGCCATTACCATCGCATCAGCTTTTATCGGCCTGTTTTTTTTATTTTGTCTTGGATGGGCGATTTTGGACCATTATGGAAAGGGAACTTCCGATAAGGAAGTGATTGAAGAAACCGCCATTAAAAAAAATGATTTTCCCGATGATTTTACGGTAGTTGCGATAGGCGATTCATTGACCCGCGGCACAGGTGATGAAACAGGGAAAGGTTACGTTGGACTTGTTATTGAAGATTTAAAGAGTGAGTACAATAGAAAACCAATCATTCATAACCTGGGAATTAATGGACAAGTGTCTAAAGAATTGGTACAGCAAGTGAGACAACCGGAAGTGAAGCGCCAAATCCAGGCTGCTGATGTTATTTTAGTTACAATCGGGGGTAACGATTTATTTCAAAAAGGCAGGACCCTGCTTGAATATGATCGTGAAGCTATTACGGTATCCCAAAAGAATTTCTTGGGAAATTTACATGAAATTTTTAAAGATATCAATAAAGTCAATGATTCAGCTACCATTTTGTTGCTTGGGCTGTATAATCCGTTTATAGATTTGGATGAAGACTTTGATACGAACCGCATCGTACGGGACTGGAATAATGAAACGGCGGAAGTCGTGGCTCTTTATGAAAATGCCATTTTCGTTCCAACTTTTGATTTATTTCAATTGTCGGTAAATGAGTATTTGTATTCAGATAAATTTCACCCTAATAAGAAGGGATATCGTTTAATTGCTGATAGAGTTGCTCCTTTAATAAAATGGGAGGATGTGGAACGATGAAACAGGTGACATTGTCTGTCAGGGACTTAAAAAAAAGGATTGGCAAAAGGGAAATTATTAAAGGGATTGATTTTGAGCTGAATGAAGGGGAAGTTTTCGGCTTTTTAGGACCGAATGGAGCAGGCAAGACGACGACGATCCGCATGTTGGTCGGTTTGATTAAGCCAACCTCGGGTTCCATCCATATATGCGGGTATGATGTTCGTCAGGACTTTACAAAGGCTATGAAGCAAATGGGCTGCATCGTTGAAAATCCAGAGTTATATCCATTTTTGAGCGGGTGGGATAATTTGCTCCACTTTGCAAGAATGTTACCTGATGTTGATGAAACAAGAATGGACCAGGTTGTTGAACTCGTCGGTTTGCAAGCGAGAATTCACGATAAAGTAAAGACTTATTCATTAGGAATGAGACAGCGTTTAGGAATCGCGCAGGCCATGCTGAATAGCCCTAAACTATTGATTTTGGATGAACCGACTAACGGGCTAGATCCTGCCGGAATCCGTGAAATGCGGCAATTCATCAGAAAGTTGGCTGAAGAAGATGGTATGAGCGTTCTGGTTTCCTCACACTTGTTAGGTGAAATCCAGCAACTTTGTGACCGGGTCGCAATCATTAAAGGTGGGGAAATTATTAAA
>NZ_JBFUIQ010000131.1:0-10053 GCF_056401795.1 Peribacillus sp. P4_D6 | reverse complement strand
TCATTCTGTTGATGATGTATATGACAGCATTTTGTCATTAAAAGTTCGCGGTGCCCCAGCAATTGGGCTGACGGCAGCATTTGGTGTTGCACTTGGCGCAAAGCAGGAAACAACCGCTGAATTAGGGGAATTCAAGAAAAATGTAACGAGGCATATTGAAAAACTCGCCTCTTCACGGCCTACTGCAGTCAACCTTTTTTGGGCGTTAAGGAGGATGGAGAACACCTTGCAGGCTGCTCAAAGCATTTCAACTGCCAAGGAAGCACTTATATCGGAGGCTAAAGCCATCTTTGCTGAAGATGAAGAAATGTGCAGGAAAATCGGGGAACATGGTTTATCCCTATTCAATAGAGGAGATTCCATTCTTACTCATTGCAACGCCGGGGGAATCGCCACGGCTCGGTATGGCACAGCCTTGGCTCCCTTCCACCTGGCTAAAGAAAGGGACTTTCCGCTAAAAGTGTACGCATGTGAAACAAGGCCTGTCCTGCAAGGGGCGCGTTTGACGGCTTGGGAATTGATGCAAGCGGGAGTTGACGTCACCTTAATTTCTGATAATATGGCTGCCCATACGATTCACCAGAAAGAAATAAAGGGAATTATCGTCGGGGCCGACAGGATTGCGGCAAATGGAGATACTGCCAATAAAATCGGGACGTTGGGATTGGCCATATTAGCCAAGCACTTTGGTATCCCCTTTTATGTGGCCGCACCATCAAGCACATTCGACCTTTCTATCGAATCCGGCACATCCATCCCGATCGAAGAACGGAATGGAAAGGAAATCACCTTCATTCAAGGTGTAAGGATCGCTCCGGAAAACGTGAAGACTTTCAATCCTGCCTTCGACGTTACACCGAATCATCTAATTACAAGCATCATTACCGAAAACGGCATCATAACACCGGATTTCTTCAAAAACATTCCGCATTTTGTTAATTGATCCAGGTTCCTTTTATGGTGTTAAAAAACGAGAAGGATTTTTTATCCCTCTCGTTTTATAAAGGTGATTGAATTAAGATTATTCTTGCGAGGTCTATAATACAATATTTAAATTTGAACATCTTCAGTTAAGGATGTCTTCGATAATAAAAGAGAATAGGACATTCTTATTATTTTGAAAAGAACTCCTGAAGTGCCTTCTTATTTTTAGTGTAGTCTATTTCCAAAACGGCTCCGGACTGGGGATATATTTCATCTTTGAAGCTTCCTTTCACTGGAACCCTTAAGGTTTCGACCGTGTCCGGTGTATGGAAGACGGCTTTGGGACCCATTTCCATTATTGTTTTCAGGCCAATATCCGTATCCAAGTACGAGAGTCCTTGTTCGATTATACTAGGAAGGGCCGCCATCCCTTCGAAGGATGAGATTTGATTTATAAACGCTGTTTTTAATTGAACCATTACTTCTTGTTGTCGTTCAACCCTGCCAAAATCACTTTCATCGTCATGTCTAAAACGGACATATTTCAATATTTCCTCACCATGTAAAACATTTTTACCGACGCTTGCTTGGATGCTCATATCATCTATGATTTCCTGATCCACATTCACGGCCACCCCCTCAGGGGCAAGTAAATCCACCATCTTCACAAATCCCTTAAAGTCGATTACCGCTACATGGTCGATCTTGACATCGAAGTTTTCCTGTATGGTTTTCTTGAGCAATTCCCTCCCACCATAATAATAAGCAGCATTTATTTTGTTATATCCTGATTTATTCCCGGGGATTTTCACATAACTATCACGCATAATGGAAGCCAGCTTCAGTTTCTCCTGCTCAGGAAAGTATTTTGCAAGGATAATCGCATCTGATCGAGATTTTTGCTCTCCCCTTGTGTCAACACCAATTAACAGAAAAGTTTTATCGTTTTCCTGGTTATCTTCATTGGTTAGTTTTTTTTCCGTACCATCATTTCCATTTTGTTTGGGTAAAGGGGCATAGGTGCAGCCTGCCAGAATCAAGACCAATAGATATATGAACAATACCTTTTCTTTCATTACCTCACCTCATCGGAAAATTACCCCTATTCTCTGCCTAATTTTGGAATTCTATGCATGAAACGAAAAAAAAGCCTGCCAACGATATCCGCTGACAGGCTTTTCAATCAAAATCATTTATTGATTTCTTTCTTTAATACTTCTACTGCCTTTTTCACTTGTGTGTCGTTTTTAAGGATTTTCTCGCGGATGACCTGCATCAATTTCACGGTAGTATCATCCTTAATGGTGCCGGTTTCTTTAATTTTTTGTTCCCTTTGGAATGCTGTGACCGCATTCTTGGTTGCTTCATCGAAGAATCCATCTATTTTACCTGGATCATGTCCTGCTTCCTTCAGCATCTCTTCAGCCGCCTTCACTTCACTAGAAGAATCGGATGCTTTCAATTCCTTATCAGGCGAAATGTACGGAAGGCTGGCATAATCAGGAAGCTTCACGTTAATATCCGGCTTGATCCCTTTTTTATGAATCCAATTGCCTTCAGGAGTCAACCATTTAGCTGCCGTATATTTGAAGTTAGATCCATCTTCGAAGTCTTGGGCAGTCTGCACTGTCCCTTTCCCAAATGACTTGACACCGATCAATGGAATGTCCGCAGACTCACTGACAGCCGCTGCAACGATTTCAGAAGCACTGGCACTTCCATCATCAATCAACACGACTACCGGGATTTTCAGTTCTCCATCATTCTCCGATTTATATACATCTTTTTTCCCGCTGCGATCCTCAACTTGAAGGACCACTTTCCCATTAGGTATGAACAGGCTTGCCATTTCTATTGCTTGATCAAGCAGTCCTCCTGGGTTTCCCCGCAAATCCAATACGAGACCCTTCATATCCTTCTTCGACATTTCTTCAAGCGCCGTTTTCAACTCTTGGACTGTATGTTCGGAAAAACTGGTCACTTGAATTTTTGCAACTCCATCATCAAGCATTTCCGCATATACCGTTTCAATCGGAATTGTATCCCGTTTAATGGTGAGCTTAATCGGTTCCGACTCACCAGCTCTTGAGATGGATAGATCCACTTTTGTACCCTTCTCGCCCCTGATTTTCAGGACAGCTTCAGAAGAGCTGAGTCCTTCAACACTTTTACCGTCCACACTTAATATGATATCATTCGGTTTTACCCCTGCTTTTTCTGCTGGGGACCCTTTTATCGGTGAGACGACCATGATTTGTCCATCCTGCTCCTGAATCTCAGCACCGATTCCTTCAAAAGATGAAGAGATGCTCTCATGGAAACTCGATGCTTCCTTTTTATCCATATAAGCAGAATAGGGATCATCCAATGATTTGATCATTCCATTAATTGCGCCGTCAACAAGTTTTTCTTCATCAACCTCTTCATAATAGTCATCTTTTATCTTATCGTATGTAGAATACAGCTTTTCAAATTCCGCATGCTTATCCGGTGCTAATGACTCTACTTTTTCATCTCCAAAGGTCAAGGCTATTGTAGTAATCCCTGCAGTTAGAAATATGACTAAGAAAATCCCCATAATGAACGTAAACTTCTTCATTTTAATGAATTTCCCTGCCTCTTTTGGCTGTTTTTGATTTTCTTCTTCCACTGAAGCCTCACCACTTTCATTCTTCATGACGATATAAACGATTTCATTCTTATTTTATCAGCTTTCATGCCAATCGAAAAATAATAGTTATCAAAAATAACAACTTATAGCCATATGTATTTTTTAATAAACTTCAAATCATGGAGAATGCTCCAAGGACAACAGGCATCTCCTGATATTACAAAAATGCGGATACCTGGAACAAATGAGCCTGTATCCAAACTGCCATTATACAGCATCACTTATTCCTGGTCACCCGCCTGTCATTTACAACCAATTATCAGTCCTGGATAGCTGCTTCCAATGCCACTTCAACCATTTCGTTAAAAGTTGACTGGCGCTCATCCGCCGACGTTTCCTCACCAGTTAAAATGTGATCGGAAATGGTCAATACAGATAAAGCTTGGCGTCCAAATTTAGCAGCAAGCGTGTAAAGGGCCGCTGATTCCATTTCTATCGCAAGTATTTGGTATTTTGCCCATTTTTCCAATTCACTATTATCGTTATAAAACTGATCGGCCGTAAATACATTACCGACCTTCAATTGCAAGCCCTTTGCCGTGCCGGCGTCATAAGCTTTTCTTAGTAATTCGAAATCTGCGGTCGGGGCAAAGTCCACCCCGCCGAAAGTCATACGGTTCATTTGGGAATCGGTGGAGGCACTCATGGCAAGGATCACATCCCTGACTTTTACATCTTTTTGAATCGCTCCTGCAGTTCCCACACGAATCAACTTCTGGACATTATAGCTATTCATCAATTCATTCACGTAAATCGAAATGGATGGGACACCCATGCCTGTACCTTGTACAGAAATTCGTTTTCCTTTATATGTCCCTGTATATCCAAACATGTTACGAACTTCATTATAAAGTTTAGCATCCTCTAAAAATGTTTCAGCAATATATTTTGCACGCAACGGGTCCCCAGGAAGTAAGACCGTTTCCGCAATTTCATTCTCTTTTGCACCAATATGTACGCTCATACGACTATGTCCTCCTTAACTTGTGGTTGAAATGATATTCAAAAACTACTATACCATATCAACCACAAGTTAGGAAAATCGAACCTTATCTGGAACTTGAAAAATGGAAATCACGAAACGACTTTTGGCACCCTTCCTAAATCGCAAACAAAACGGCGGAGGTCCGCCGTCTTTTTTTAATGGTTAATAAAATTAAGGGAAAGGAAGCTGCTAACCGTCTTATGACAGGTTACTCATCGACTTCTTCATCAATTATGCATTTTTCAAGAAGATATTCGAATGTGATGTCAGCAAGATCTTCAACTTCAGCTTCTGTTGGAAGATAGCCCCGTCTTATCAATTCTTGAAAAAAGAATTCCGCTATCTCTTCTGTATCAATAAAAACCTCAATTTCTCGCAAATCATCGCCCCCTTATTTAAAGGTCTATGAATGTGTAGAGACAAATATACCAGTAAGGCATCCCTTAATGGAAAAACATATGAAAGGTCTATCGTTATCAAGTTCCATTCGTGTTCAATTTGAATGGATACTTCTATAGGGAATCTGGAAATTTCCCTTTATAGGTGTCTTTCACTTCGTTTGCTTCTTTTTATGATCTGGATAAATTTCCTCTGCCGCCTTTTCTATTTTAGCAAGGGCGATTTTCATGATGTGACGATATTCATCATCGCCAAAATGTTCGTAGAGCTTACAATAATCATTATATAAATCCAACAGGCCATCAATCATTTCCTTTTTTTCATCTTTTGTCATTGTCATTTCTCGCTCACCTTTACCAGGGTTGTTTTGTTTAGCAATGATAGCAAGCTCATTTTTCATTTGAGGAAGGAGCAGACCCAACTTTTTAATGATTCCATCTGCACGTTTAGCATCGGCAATCAAAGTCAGTTCTTCTTCATGCGCTTCAAGCCATTCACCATCAGAGATTCTTGATAACTCATAGATTACATCCTCCCAGGCATTTTCCTTATAGCGCCAAATTTCCGTTCGATAGCCGATAATCTTGAAATAATCCTGTTCATATCCATCCACTTGGACCAAGTCACCTAATAAAAATTTATATTCAATATCGATTTGCTCTTTCGGATAAAGGATTTCTCCTTCATATTCATTTATCGATTGCAATGTTTTTTCGATATAAAGACCTTCACTATAGTTCACTTCATACACATAAGCACCATCGAGAAATTTTACATCGGTTATATTCCCGACTGTCCCATACATTGTTATTACGACTGTATCGCCTAATTTAAATTTCGGCTGTTTTTTTTTGCCCATAAGAGACATCCCCCAATATGGTCCTTATCGTTTGATTAGTAAATTATATGCACAAACAAACATGGAGGTTAATGGAATTAAGCGGGCATTTTGCTCATTTAGCTAATTAACCGGCCCATTTATTTAAGGGCACTACAACCAAAAACCGCCTCATTTAATGAGACGGTTCGTAGTGGGGATAGTGAGCGTCACTTTCGTTCCTTCGTCGGGGACGCTCTCAATTTGGAATTTCCCTTTTAATTCCTCCATTATCTGAATGCATGTCGCCACACCTAATCCGTTTCCATCCGGTTTGGTGGTATAAAAGGGCATACCGATATTTTTTAAATTCTCGGGACTTATGCCTTCTCCATCATCGCTGATCACTAATCTTATATATTGGGAGATGGAATCGTGATGCAGTTCAATCTGCCCCCTTGCTTCGATGGCTTCACATGCATTATTCAAGACATTCAAGAGAACCTGCCTTAACCGGTTCCTGTCTGAATAAACAATGACGGATTGTGTCATGCCATTAATTATTCTTACATGAGAACTCGGAATTGAGGAAGTATAGGTATCCATAATTTCATCAAGGAAATCCTTTAAATCGATTTTCTCCCATTCCAGTTGATGCGGTTTTGCCAAATCAAGAAGTTGTGTTACAAATACATTGACCCGATCCACTTCATGAAGCATGACATCGCTATATTTTTCTATCAATGATTTATCATGATCCTGGCTCTTCAATAATTGGAAAAAACCCTTTATTGTCGTCAATGGGTTCCTGATTTCATGGGCGACACCGGCAGCAAGCTGGCCTACATACTTCAATTTTTCCGTACGGACGATTTCCTTCTCACGATCTTCTATCGTTTCCATCATTCTTAGAAAGGCAAGGTTCAATTTTTCCATTTCCTCGAAGCTTCTTTTATCGGAAATGATGAATTCCTTTCCTCCTATGAAATCCTCTGTTGCTTCGACAAGTTCTTGAACTGGCCGAACGAGGGTCTTTGTTAGTAAATAGACAGCCAGAATGATAGAAACAAAAACGATGCTGTAGATGGTCAGGTACCGTGTCAATAGGTCATTCAAAGGCTGAAACACCTGCTTCTTATCAGCACCCACAACAACAAACCATTTATTCTCTGTTTGTGCTATCGTATGGACAGGCTTGATGGAATATATTTTTTCCCCATTCTCTGCACTGTACAAATCATCCGATAACGAAGCTTCCATCAGCTTATCTTTTGTTAATCCCATTTCTCTCAAGGCAGAATCCTGCATAATGCCATGTGGGTCTTTTTTCGAAATCATGATGCCTTCCTGGTTGATCATGAAAAAGTTCACTGGGTATTTATCACTAATTTCATCAGCTTTTTTTTCCATCATCTCCCACAACCCTTCCAAACGGAAAGCTGTGGATACGACTCCGATCATTTCCCCTGCATGATCATATACCGGCGTACTCAGAGCTATAATCGGTTCTGAGAAAGCCCGGGTTTTATATACGTCTGAAAGGAACTCATGACCTTCTATTGCCTCTTTGAACCATATTCTCTTCGCGAGGTTATCCCCGATCATTTTATTGGATGTATCTGCAATGACATTGCCTTCCATATCCAAATGCATAACTCCGTAATAATTTCCTTTTGCATCGATAAACTTTTTTAGTTCATCTGACTTCTCTTCTTTTGAGTGGCCAGGATTGATGATTGCAGAATTTGCACTCATTAATTTCACATCACTGATCCGTTCGTTCAAATAGCTGTATGTTTCATTTACAATATTCAGTGAACCTGCATTCAGGGCATTTTTTGCTTCCTTCTCCAGAAGGGAGCGTTGTGATCCATAGGATATGATTCCCAAAATCAGAAGAGGAACACTTGCAATAAGTAAAGAATAAAGCAAAATTCGGGTTTGAAGGCTTTTTAACATCCTTCCAATCCTCCCTATTCCTGATCTCCCAATATGATCCCTTCTTCTATTTGGACATACTGTTCCCACGCTTGATCGAATACTGACATACTTTCGGGATAGTCTGCATTCAATTCTAAATAACTGCTCAGTTCATTATAATCAGTCGATTGTTTTGGGAAGCCATGATCCTCATAGGCATAATTGGCAAATTTAGTGATTGCATCAATCTCCTTTGGTTGTCGAAATTTCATTAAATATAAATAAAATGGTCTCATGATGTCGAGCCCCCCTAAAATAACTATGATTTCTGCTTTAATATATCGGAAACTTTCGCTTCCGTCCACTTTTTTAAAAAACAATTTGGTTTTTTCTTCCTCACTTTATGAAATCCACGATTTTTCAACACAAAACGCATTCGTTTTATTACGGAATTACACTAAAATATCGTACTCTTTCCTTAAAACGGAAAATTTCTTTATTTTTTACGATATCGTTCTAAATATGTTCGATAAAGGAGACGAAGTTCTTCAACTGGTATCAATCAATGCCCAAGGCCTATAATAAACATGCGGTGCACGGTCTGTCATTCCGCATGAAGGATGACGGAATGATTTCAAAAACCTTCAATTTCCCGCAGGCTATAGTTTTCTGAAAGGAAAAATCAAATCCCCTTCATCGATAGAAATAGTGGTTTACACTGTTCTGTCTAAAATGAGGGGATTTATTCATTCATATTATATGGAACAATTTATTGCTTTTGTTTGCTGTAAAAAATCCAGTCTTTTCACTATCGCCTTACACCTCTTACGAATAGTATGAAGAACATATTACTCACGAGTAGGATTTTCACGATGAAGTTCTTGATAATGATATGCTTTCATTGCATCTGGAGAAATAGGGAATTTCTTTTTGGTACTCTTCCCAGCCATCAAACACCTTGCTATTACTTTTCCCTAATAGTTTATAAAACATTTTTTTAGATGGCTATCTGAATCCGCACGATCAGTTGCTATTTCCCCCATTCTCATTGGGATTGGAAATAACCTTAAAAGGGAATTTCAATAGCCGTATCCCTTAAATGAAGGTCTTTTTAAAATTGGAATTTATCAGCAGTTATATTGTGATAGGGCTTTATAAGCTTTTCCCTATTCATAGCTCATTGTCCCTATTTCAACTTCAATTACTCATCATACGCCTTCTGTTCCCAAGCTGTATCATATCAATAACTCCAACCCCAGATCATACATAGTATTGTACCGAAGACAGTAATTAGAGCTAGGAATATAGCGCAATATAATGTCATAAAAATTGATTTGCTATCATCAGTTTCACGAGCATGCATAAACACAACTAGTTGAACAGCTGCTTGTATGAATGCTGTCAATATAAAAATCGTCATGCCTGTTGCTTTTGACATATTGAAGAAGTAAACCAAAATAGCTACAAACGTCAAAATCAATGAAAATACAAAACCCCATACTTGCTTAGCCGGGAATAATTCCTTCATGTTCATGTCATTCCTTTCATGTAGATAAAGGTGAAGATGAAGATCCAAACGATATCTAAGAAATGCCAGTAAAGAGAGAAAATGAAAGATTTATTGGCTGTTTCAGGTGTCAACCCGCGTTTTTTCACTTGAAGGATAATAAATAACCCCCAGAAAAGCCCTAATGTAACATGTGCTCCATGTGTCCCTAATGTTGTAAAAAGTATCGATGTAAATGCACTAGTTTGCAGTGTAGCTCCTTYGCGATAATAGGTAATGAACTCAGTAATTTCAAATCCTATAAATCCTAATCCAAGAAGGAGAGTGATTATGAAAAATGTCAACATAGCTTTCTTGTTGCCAATTCGCATGGCATGAATTCCAAGCCCGATGACAAAACTGCTTGTTAAGAGCAAGAATGTTTCAGCAAGTACTGGAGTGATTTCAAATAATTCTGCTCCAGCAGGTCCATTACCCGAACGATCAACTAATGTAAAATATGATGCAAAGAGTGTTGCAAAAAGCATAATTTCGGCTCCAAGGAAAATCCAGAAGCCTAAAATATTTAGACGATTTTGTTCCGTACTATATTCAAGAGGTTGCGAGTGATCTATTTCCATTTATTAACACCCCCGAATTTTGCTTCTGTCTCTTTAATTTCTTCTACAGAAATGTAATGCCCATGATCTATTTCGAATGAACGATGAGCCATGCAAACAAAGATACCGATTAACCCAATAATCGCAAGAAACCATATGCTGAATACTAACGCAAATCCAAAGACAAAGAAGATACAGGACAGGATAAACGGTCCCCCGCTGTTATTGGGC
>NZ_JBFUIQ010000130.1:0-10163 GCF_056401795.1 Peribacillus sp. P4_D6 | reverse complement strand
TAATGAAACAGCAAGGCTTAATAAGCCTTGCTGTTTTTTTTAGCTATAAATGGAATCTCCGCTTAATCGATACATAAAATACTTTGATGATTTATGTGTATGGGAATAGGGGGAGGTTGCAAGATGTCTGAGGTAAAAGATTATGCTAAAGAGGTAAGTGATTGGGTTGATGGAGTGATGGAATATCTTGAGAAGATCGATATCACCGATTCGCCGTTGCTGTCAAATATTGAACGGCTTTCCGGGTTGGCAAAGAATATGGATGAGGAAGAAATGGATTATGAGGATATGGTCCTGATTGAAGAAGAGATGGCTCGGGTCTACGAGGAAATTGAAGAACTCGCTAGAGAATTCAATATACAGGAAAGGCAATCAGTGCCGATTGGGAAGCATACGCTACCGCCGTTACCTTATGCCTATGAAGCGTTGGAACCGACGATCTCAAGGGAAATCATGTATCTGCACCATGATAAGCATCATCAAGCATATGTCGATGGTCTGAATAAAGCGGAATTGATGATGAAAAAAGCAAGAGAAACGAATGATTTTTCCTTGTTGAGACATTGGGAAAAGGAAGCAGCCTTTCATGGATCGGGCCATTATCTCCATACGCTGTTCTGGGAAGTGATGATTCCGGGAGGGGGCGGACAGCCAAGGGGGGATTTACTTAAACAGATTGAGAAGGATTTTGGAAGCTTTGCAGCTTTTAAAAGTCATTTTAGTGAGGCTGCCAAACAAGTAGAAGGTGTTGGCTGGGCGATATTAGTCTGGTCTCCGCGTGCGCGGCGGTTAGAAATACTTCAATCGGAATTGCACATGGTTTTGACCCAATGGGATACGATCCCAATCCTTGTTCTTGATGTATGGGAACATGCTTATTACCTGCAATATAAAAATAATCGGGCAGGCTATGTGGACAAATGGTGGGACGTTGTAAACTGGCCGAAAATAGCCGTAAGGTTCACCGAAGCGAAAAAGCTTATTTGGAAAAAGCAATAACTGATAAAATATAGAAATGTCTTTGGAGAACCAATTACAACTAAACGGGCCGTCAAGGTTCGTTTTTTTTTTGATTGAAATTTCGAAACAAGAATTTTTTAGGGGAAATATGGGAAAGATATGAAGGAGACCTGAAAATTTTATTAGAAAGCGACTTATGATTCTCATTTGGATATTATAATTAGATTGAAAAGGAGAGGAAATCATCTCACGAAATAATGAGCATGTGTCTTATTTGTATCCTAGAAATAATATTGGAAATGTGTTGAAAAAGCTAATTTAAAGTACTATGGGATTTTAAAAATAATTAATTTATATTAATATAAAAACTGTGACCAATTTGTGAACTTAAAAATTATTAAGGTATATTTATTGACTAGTTTCTATTTAATAATTATTATAAACAGGAGCAGATAAAAAAAATAGCTATTGGAGGAATTTATTATGTCATTGATCAATAAACAAGTTGAAGATTTTAAAGTACAAGCTTACCATGCAGGAGAATTCAAAGAAGTTACACTTGAAGATGTTAAAGGGAAATGGGCAGTATTCTTTTTCTACCCAGCTGACTTCTCTTTCGTATGTCCAACTGAATTAGCCGATCTTCAAGATAACTATGAAACATTCAAGGAAATTGGTTGTGAAGTTTACTCAGTTTCAACAGATACTCATTTCAGCCACAAAGGATGGGCTGATGCTACTGATACAATCGGTAAAATCCAATATCCAATGTTAGCTGACCCAGCAAACGTTTTATCCCGTCAATTCGGTGTATTGATTGAAGAAGATGGATTGGCTCTACGTGGAACTTTCATTGTAAATCCAGAAGGACAAATTAAAGCATACGAAGTCAATGATTTAGGAATTGGCCGTAATGCAGAAGAACTTGTAAGAAAAGTTCAAGCTGCACAATTCGTAGCGGAACATGGAGATAAAGTTTGCCCTGCAAAATGGACTCCAGGTGAAGATACTCTTGAACCAAGCCTAGACCTTGTAGGTAAACTTTAATTTTTAATGGGAGCGCCCATTTCTACAGGTAATGGACATACCCAGCATTGATTACGATTACTGGACAAATCGTCCGACATGATACAATGACAAAAGGCACTTACCTAAAATAAGTGCCTTTTGTTTTTCAAAATAATCAGTTTAGCACGTTATAATCATTCAGCAAGGAGCACAAAAGATGAAAAAAATATATGATTTATTAATTATTGGCGGCGGTCCTGCAGGCCTCTCAGCCGGTGTTTATGCAGGAAGAGCGAAGCTAAAGACGATAATTCTTGAAAAAGGCACTGGCGGCGGTCAAGCTGCAACTACATCGGAAATAGCCAATTATCCTGGTATCCGTCATATATCGGGTCCTAGGTTAGTTGAAGAAATGAAGCTTCAAAACGAAGACTTTGGCGTTGAGTTCGCCAAAGCTGATGTAACGGGTGTGGATTTCTCCGGTGAGGTGAAAGTCGTTAAAACCCTTGGCGGGGACTACCATGCACGCGCCGTCATCATTGCAACGGGTGCTTCTCCAAGAACACTAGGATTTCCAGGTGAAGAGGAATTCACTGGCCGCGGTGTAGCTTATTGTTCAACATGTGATGGTGAATTCTTTGAAGGGTTGGAAGTTTTCGTTATCGGGGCAGGATATGCAGCCGCTGAAGAAGCGATATTCCTGACACGTTTTGCTACAAAAGTCACAATCATCGCCCGTGAATCAAGCTTCTCTTGTGCCCCGTCCATTGTTGATAAAGTAATGGCAAATGATAAGATTGAAGTGAAATTCAATACGGAAATCCTTGGGGTTCATGGAGACGGGATGATTCAAAGTGCACGTTTCATCAATAACGTTACCAAAGAAGAATTTGAATATAAGGCGAAGGAAGAAGACAATACATTTGGCGTATTCGTTTTCATAGGTTACGAGCCGAAAACAGAGATATTCAAGGGCCATATCGAAATGGATGATGCTGGTTACATTTTAACCGATGATGATATGAAGACTAATGTGAATGGTGTCTATGCGGCGGGCGACCTAAGGCCAAAATCCTTGCGCCAGATTATCACAGCTGTATCCGATGGAGCGATTGCAGCAACGGATGCCGGCAAATATATTGAGGAAGAAAAAGATCGCCTGGGAATCAAGGATGAACCTGAAGTTGAAAAACCGGCGAAAAAAGAACAGGCAGCTGTCCCAGCAGGCAAGAGCGCTTTATTAAGTGATGCGTTACGCGGCCAATTAAAGGGAATCTTCGGTAAGATGGAGAGCGACGTTACTATGGTGTCCATTGTCGATGAAAGTTTGCCAAAATCAGTCGAATTGCGAGACTTCCTGTTGGATGTTGCGGAATTAGGAGATAAGCTTCATCTTGAGTTATACAACAAAGGGGAAAATGCGGAAATCGAAGAAAAAGTCAATGCGGATAAGTTCCCTGTCGTTGCCCTCTTAAAATCAAATGGTGAATACAGTGGCGTCAAATTCCACGGTGTACCAGGCGGCCATGAGTTGAATTCCTTCATTTTGGCCATCTATAACCTGGCTGGACCTGGTCAAGCATTGGATTCAGCCGTATTGAATTCAATCAAGGGAATCAGTAAAAAAGCGAACATTAAGGTCATGGTTTCATTGTCATGTCACTACTGTCCAGACGTTGTTGTGGGGGCACAGCGCATAGCGATTGAAAACCCTAACGTTGAAGCTGAAATGGTCGATATAAGCAATTTCCAGGAAATCAAGAAGAAATATAAAGTCATGAGCGTGCCGGCCATGATCATCAATGATGAACAAGTGGTATTCGGAGCTAAGAAAATTGATGAAATCGCTGCACTATTAGTATAATAGAACACTAAATCGATAGGAGTCCCTATCGATTTTTTTATGGAAAACTTCCCTTGAAAACAGTGGATATCATCAAGGTTTAGATTCTTTTATTCATAACCCTTGTCCCTTTGCATAAACTTGTACAAAAACAAGTAAAGAGACGAGGGGGCACTCATGCGTTTTCTATATAAAGGGTTATCGAGTTTGTGTATCGTCATTCTCCTGTTGTCTTTTAGAGCACCTGTACAAAGCGCCTATGCAAATGTATCCGTAAGTGCCCATAGCGCGATTTTAATGGATGAGGATAGCGGAAGGGTCATTTATGAAGTGAATGCTCATGAAAAGAATCGCATAGCAAGCATTACGAAAATAATGACGGCCATCTTGGCTATTGAATCGGGACAGATGGATGAGACAGTTAGGGTGAGCAGCAATGCCTTCGGGACGGAGGGATCTTCCCTTTACTTAAAAGTAGGAGAAAAAATTAAGCTCGAAGATTTGGTATATGGCTTGATGCTTCGTTCAGGTAATGATGCAGCAGTGGCAATCAGCGAAAAGGTTGGCGGAAGCCTGGATGGATTCGTCTGGATGATGAATCAAAAGGCGGAAGAAATAGGGATGAAGGATACCCATTTTTCAAATCCACATGGTTTGGATGATACGAAGAACCATTATTCAACCGCCTATGATATGGCCATTCTCACTCGTTATGCCATGCAAAATGAAACGTATGCGAAGATTGCCGGCACAAAGGAACACAGGGCACCTAATTCCACAGAACAATGGGATTATGTATGGAAGAACAAAAATCGCCTACTTACACAATTATATGAGTATTGCACAGGGGGGAAAACAGGGTATACGAAACTAGCAAAACGTACCTTGGTCACGACGGCAACAAAAAACGAGCATGACCTGATTGCTGTGACATTGAATGGTCCGGATGATTGGAATGATCATATTCATATGTACGAATCGGCCTTTAAGGATTATAAGCCAACAGAAATTTTACCCGCAGGCATGGTGGAAAACATGGAAAATAAAATATATAAAGGACATGTCTATATTAAAAATGATTTTTCATACCCACTGACAAACGAAGAGAGAGAATTGGTCAAAGTGAAAATGAAATTGTTGAAGCCCCAGAAGGCTTGGGATGATAAAAGGAAAATCCCGGAAGTTGTCGGCAGAGCATCCATCTATCTTGATGGGAAGAAAATAGGAACTCGGTCAATTTTTTATGGGGAAGCAAAAGAAAGCTTCAAGCAACAATCATTCCAATCTTCATGGGCTGAAGTATTTGAAGCGGTATTGGGAATCGGACGCAATGGTTAATTACATTTGGGTCGGGATGTTCGTGATCGGTATCGTCTTTGGCATGGTTAATGGAACGATGGATCAGGTGAATGAAGCTCTATTTGTCAGCGCAAAGGAAGCGGTCACCCTTTGCCTGGGACTGATGAGCATACTTGTCTTTTGGCTGGGTTTGATGAAAATTGCGGAGGAATCGGGGCTGTTAGATAAACTATCCAACTTGTTCAAGCCGTTCATGAGATGGCTATTCCCTGAAGTGCCTCCTAATCATCCCGCTATGGGGTATATACTTTCCAATATGATGGCAAACACATTCGGGTTGGGGAATGCAGCTACGCCTCTTGGTATAAAAGCCATGGAACAGCTTAAGAAACTAAATGGAGGAAAAGCAACGGTCAGCCGCTCGATGGTCACTTTTTTAGCAATCAATACCTCAAGCGTAACGTTGATTCCAACCACTGTCATTGCGATCCGCATGAACTACGATGCCCACTCCCCGACGGACATCGTATTTCCGACCATAATAGCAACGGCCATTTCTGCCGTTGGAGGAATCGCGATAGATAGATATTTTTATTACAGGAGAAAGAGGAACGGGAGGGAATAAGGATGTTGCACTGGATGACCACCATTTCAATTTGGATGATACCGGTTTTGATCCTCGGAATATTACTGTATGGCACATTGAAAAGAGTTCCTACCTATGAGACCTTCGTTGAGGGGGGGAAAGAAGGAATCAACATGTCCTTTTCCCTTATTCCTTTCCTGGTAGGGATGCTTGTGGCGATTTCAGTATTTAGGGCATCAGGGGCCTTGGATTTCATTGTACAATCACTAAACCCCTTGCTTTCCTTTCTTCATTTTCCGTCTGAGGTTTTACCCCTTGCGATTATTAGACCAATATCCGGAACAGCGGCTTTAGGAATCACCAGCGACCTGATATCGGTTTATGGACCGGATTCCTTTGTTGGCCGCTTGGCTGCCACGATTCAGGGAAGTACGGATACCACCTTCTATGTATTGACCGTTTATTTTGGAGCCGTCGGAATCAAAAAAATGGGTGATGCCCTTAAGGTCGGCCTTTTGGCAGACTTGATCGGAATCATAGCTGCCGTTATTGTCGTCACACTGGTTTTCGGCATGAATTAAAAGGTAGGGAAATGGACGATTCCATTTCTTTTTTTTTTTGTCTTTTTTCTTAAAAGCAGCCATCCATTATTAAGGTGTATTCAAACTTTCATCAAAAGAAACATTTTTTTGTATGGAAAAATAAGCTATGTTACACTCATTATGGAAACCAACCCATTTAACCGTCCCATTATTGGTGTAATAATAAAAGAAAAGCTCTTAATCGCGAAAAACCTTTTGTTTTTGCCTCTCAATATGTAATAATTGTATGATTGTGTATGTATAGACAATAACAAACGAATGATTATACTATGGGGTGAAGATAGATGGAACGATTACAAAAGGTGATAGCACATGCTGGACTGGCTTCCCGCCGTAAAGCAGAAGAGTTGATTTTAGAAGGTAAGGTAAAAGTGAACGGCAAAGTAGTGAAAGAATTAGGTGTGAAAGTGGGGCCTAATGATAAGGTTGAGGTTAATGAAGTCCCGCTTGAAAAAGAAGCTCCGGTTTATTTCCTATTCTATAAACCGCGCGGCGTCATTTCGGCCGTTTCTGATGATAAGAACAGAAAAGTCGTAACGGACTTTTTCCCTTACATCAATGAACGGATTTATCCAGTTGGCCGCTTGGATTACGATACTTCGGGCTTGTTGATTTTAACCAATGACGGGGAATTTGCAAACACGTTAATGCATCCGAAGCATGAAGTGGATAAAGTGTATGTGGCAAAAGTGAAAGGGATGCCTTTGCGTGAAAGCTTGAAAAAGCTGGATAAGGGAATCAAGTTGGAGGATGGCAAGACTGCTCCGGCCAAGACAAGGGTATTGTCTACCGACAAGAAAAAGGAAACGGCCATAGTTGAAATCACAATACATGAAGGCAGGAATAGGCAAGTCCGCCGGATGTTCGAAGCAATTGGCCATCCCGTCATTAAATTGAAGAGGGAGCAATATGGTTTCTTGACCTTGGATGGTTTAACTGCAGGGGATTCCCGGGAGCTGACTCCACATGAAGTTAAATTAATGCGGACTTTAGCAACGACCGAGCCTAAACAGCGGAGAATGTAAGCTAGTATTTTTCCCGTATTGATAGGTTGAAACCACTACCCCTACTCTTCCCCTGGAAGAAATGGGTGGTGGAAAACAACCTGTAAATACCTTTTCCTTCATGAATCGGGAAAGAATGTCACAAAACCTTCAGAAATGCAAATATAAAGGACATGGCGTTAAATGGTATAATGGTATGGTTAAATTTAGTGTGGCCTTAGGAGGATCTCTATGGATAAAAAGAAGCGACGCCTCATTAGCAGAACCATCATTCTCCTGCTTTTAGGTGCAGCTTTAGTGTTTGCCCTTTATACGAACTTCACTAAAGATAAGAATGAAAGCCTGAGAAAAGGATCCGATGCACCCAATTTCGTCTTGACTGATATGGAAGGTAAAGAGCATAAACTTTCAGATTACAAGGGAAAAGGCGTCTTCCTGAACTTTTGGGGTACATATTGCAAGCCGTGTGAATATGAAATGCCTTATATGGAAAATCAATATAAAAACTTTAAAGACCAGGGCGTTGAGATATTGGCCGTTAACGTCGGGGAATCTGACTATGCTGTCAATAATTTCATTACAAAGCATGACCTTACCTTTCCTGTCATGATCGATAAAGGTAGGGAAGTGGAAAATGCTTACCGCGTGGATATATTGCCTGTCTCCTTTTTGGTTGATAAAGAGGGGAAAGTGATAGATATCATCACCGGAGCTTTGACAGAAGAGAGCATCCAAAAGCATATGGAGAGAATTAAACCATAATATTGGGGAGTTTTTGACATGAAAGAAGTAAAATGCGATTGTGGTCATGTAAATCCGTTTGGCACAAAGATATGCGGGAAATGCGGAATGGTGCTTGGTAACGAAAAAGAGCACCAGCTTATTGATATGAGATATGAAGGAAGTGCCAGGCGTTCACAAACATATAAAAAAACGATCATCGATAAAATATGGAATTTCTTTTCTTCCGTTAAGGTCGGGGTGACGCTCATAGTCATTGCTTTGATCGCTTCAGCTATCGGGACGATTTTACCCCAGGAAATGTACATCCCTTCAACCGCGACGCCTGCAGAGCATTATGAACTGGAATATGGCTGGTTCGGAAGGGTGTATTATGAACTCGGGTTTCATAACTTGTATAGTTCATGGTGGTATTTGATTATAATAGGCATGCTGGGCATATCACTATTGATTGCCAGTATCGACCGGTTCTTTCCGTTATATCGATCGTTAAAAAAGCAAGGGGTCACACGTCATGACGGTTTCATGAAACGTCAGCGAATTTATGGGGTGACAAAGCTTGAAGACCACGATATAAACCTTGAAGAAGTAAAGGATAGACTAAAAAGGCAGCGTTATCATATACGAGAGGAAAACGGTCATATACTTGCCGAAAAAGGTCGTTTTTCACGTTGGGGACCCTATGTCAATCATATTGGACTTATCATTTTCTTAATTGGAGCATTATTGCGTTCCGTCCCTGGGATGTATATCGACAAAGTACTTTGGCTGCGTGAAGGCGAGAGGAAAGAAATCCCCGGTACAAATGGTGAATACTATCTTCAGAATAATGAATTTACCTTAGAGGTGTATGACAAAGAGAGTGAAGAAGATAAGCAGTACAGTGCTGCAATTGATAAAACCGGTACGATCGCTAAAACATATCAATCCGATGTTACGCTCTATGAGCGCAAGGGAGAAACCTTACCAGGGGAAAAAGTGGACCTTGATAAGCTTAAAGATTATAAAATCAAAGTCAATGAACCTCTGAAACATGATCATTATGCCCTTTACCAAGTAGACTATAAATTGGATGAGCTCAGTACGATGGCTTTTAATTTGATAAATAAAAAAACCGAAGAGAAATATGGAAGCTTAAAGGTTGATTTGAACAACCCGCAAAAGAAATACGAGTTGAAAGAAGGATATTCCGTTGACTTGATCAGTTACTTCCCTGATTTCGAGTTCGATGAAAAAGGCGAACCTAGAACGATATCGAAGATTCCGAATAATCCAGCATTTATCTTTAAGATGCATACTCCGGATAAGCCAGAGGGTGAAGTCAGTTTCGTAGCGATTAAGGAGACTGTGGAGCCTTTAGGGGAAAACACTTATAAAATGGCTTTTAATGGTGTGGAAACCCAAGATGTCACGGCTTTGACCGTCAGGAAGGATTTAACCCTTTGGATCTTATTCACGGGTGGAATCATCTTCATGATCGGCGTTGTCCAAGGGTCTTATTGGAATCATCGGCGTATATGGATCAAGAGGAAAGATGATGAGATACTTTTGGCCGGCCATACAAACAAAAACTGGCACGGCATTAAAAGAGATATAAAACAAGCGATAGAATCAACATCACTTTCCGAACCAATGGATCAACTTGAAGAGGAGAAATCTTCTAGTAAGGGGGAAGTTTTAAATGGCTGAATTAAGCAGTAACCTTTTATATGCAGCTTTCATTTTATATCTGATCGCTACCTTTTTATTCGGGGGATCGATCAAGGATAAACGCGGTGCGGAGGAAAAGAAACAAAACAAATGGGCAAAACTGGGCATTTTCGTCACCATTATCGGGTTTGCGGCGCAAATTGGGTATTTCATCACTAGATGGATTGCAGCCGGCCATGCCCCGGTAAGTAACCTGTTTGAATTTACGACCTTTTTCGGAATGATGCTGGTCGGTGCTTTCATATTAATTTATTATCTTTATAAAACACCTGCCCTTGGGCTATTCGCTTTACCGATAGCATTATTGATAATCGCTTATGCAAGTATGTTCCCTACAGAAATTTCGCCACTCATCCCTGCTTTGCAGAGTGATTGGCTCCATATTCATGTAACGACTGCAGCGGCAGGAC
>NZ_JBFUIQ010000129.1:0-10218 GCF_056401795.1 Peribacillus sp. P4_D6 | reverse complement strand
AAAATCGAGTTTGTCTATTTTTATGGCTTGTACAATTTGGACGTTGATTGGAACGTAGGGCACTCGCTTTCCGCGGGCGGTCGGGGAGCCTCCTCGGCTTTCGCCTGCGGGGTCTCCCCTAGACGCGCTTTTCTAAGCAGGAGTCTCGWACACCCGCTCCAATCAACTTTRTCTTGCCTTTTAGATAGAACACTTTTGCCAGGAGTCATTTTTGTTTTAAAATAGAAGTATTAAAACTTGAGGTGATGAGGATGCTGATCTCGCTGAATAAAATCATGTTTAGAAGTTGGCTCTTTTTTTGTTAAAATAAAAAATAATTATGTGTATGAATTCTTCTTCACCAATCATAGCGCATTAAGACTTCGTATTTTATCCGCAAGTTAAAATCCAGACCGACCTAACGTCGTTTCAACATGGAATTATATTAATCATTGTATAAAAAGTCAGAAAAATATAAAATGTACTTAAATCGGATGGCTTCTTTTATTTCTTGGAACAATCCCGTAATTATAATTTTGATCCTATTTACAATTGTCATGAGTAGGGAATTTCCAATTGTTTCACTATCATTTAAATATTTATTTCTTAAAAGAAAAGAGTGGTTTTTATGATGAAAGACATTAAAAATATCTATTGTGTAGGTCGAAACTATGCCTTGCATGCAAAAGAATTGAATAATGAAATACCAACTTCCCCTTTTTTATTTTCAAAACCGACTCATTCGCTCGTGGAGGCACACGGTCAGTCAATTACTTTGCCGAGTAATCAGGGTTCCGTTCACTTTGAAACTGAACTTGTCATACATATCGCAAAACAGTTTGAACCAGGAATGAAAGTAGATGAAATAGTAGACTCCATGGCCATTGGGTTGGATYTRACACTTAGAGATGTTCAATCACAGTTAAAACAAAAACAGCATCCTTGGCTTTTGGCTAAAGGATTCAAAAATTCGGCAGTTGTTAGTGATTTTATTCCGTTTCCAGGTGTTGAAGCATGTGAACAATTAGATTTTTCCCTTTTTAAAAATGGAGAGCGTGTACAGGTCGGGAATATTAAAGACTTACTTTTTGATTTGCAAACCATTATAGAATTTACAGCAGAGCATTTTGGGCTTGGAAAAGGAGATATAATTTATACCGGTACTCCAAGTGGCGTCGGTCCTCTTTCAGATCAAGACCAGCTTTCACTTAACTGGGGTGGAAATGAAATAGGGTCCTGTTCAGTTACAATGGGTTAAAGAAAAAAGCAGTCATTTTGACTGCTTTTTTTATGGATTAGCTCAATTTTAGACAAAAAGAAGAAACTCGTCTAAAATAACCATATAACATACATGGATGGCACGCATTTTTTTTAATAAGCTTAACCATTACATTATGGCTTTGGTAAAATTATTTTTTATGGAGTATCTTAGAACAATTTATATGCCTTATGATAATCAATTAAAGTGCCAAATTTTAATTATATAGGATGGAACAGGGTGGAATGTGCATGAAAAACAACCAAGAAAAGAAGTATTTAGATAATTGGCTCTCGATTACAAATATTCAAATGGGCATTACGAATGAGCTGGAAAGTGCTTTGCAAAAAAATCATAACCTTTCATTAAAAGAGTTTTACGTTCTTTACTTTTTATCCAAAACAGGCGAAAAACAATTGAGGCTTCAACAATTACAAGATATGGTAGGATTAAGTCAAAGTGCTATATCCAGGCTGGTAGTCAGGCTTGAAGCAAAAAGCTGCGGCGTATTACAAAGGCAAATATGCGAAGATGATCGAAGAGGTATTTACACACGGTTAACTACATTAGGTGAAGAAAAACTACAAATATCCTTAAATACTGTTCATGAAATTCTGCACTCTGCTTTTTCAAAAGGAAACCTTCAAGAGGAATTGCAATCCTTAATCGAGAAATTATAATATGGTCCTAATATCCCTTAATAACGTGAAGTCGGTTATTTCTATATATTTTAGATAGGAATATACCTTTAGCCCAGTAAGGTAATAATGAACGGATCTATTGTGAAAGAGAGACGTGTTTATCCGGATTTGAATGTAAGCGCATGCATTTAAGAGGGATGGAATAGATTTGTTTTACCAGCGAGGATAAATTAGTTTAATGGCTAATAATGTTCCGGGAAATGGATATATCATAATAAAGACGAACTGTTATTTTTAAAGTATTTTCTAAACAAAAAAAATGCCAGGACGGAGGATTGTTAGCTCCTGGCATTTTTTTAGAGAGAAAATTGAACTCTCTCTTTCTTTACTTTGCCGTTTTGTTGCTGGATTTCCCCCTATATAAATATAATTAATAATAAAAGAGAAGGAATCAATCCTTCTCTTTTAAATTTAATAATCCATCAACAGCATCATAAATGACGACGAACTCCATTATCAAAGGAAGATCACTTACTGCGGCAAATTATTTGAAACTATTTTCATTTTTTGACGTAATACTATCAGGGATAATTTAGAAATCTCATAAAAAACAAATGGATTTCCTGTTCTTTCTAATTACGCCCCATTATACATATAAATTCTAATATAGGTTTGACGAAGGGAAGAGGACGTATGTTTAAAAAAATCTTAGCCAGCTTAGGAAAAGGAGCTGCAACTGTAGATTTACAATGTGACAATCATAATTATCAAGCTGGAGAAAGCATTCAAGGGCAGATAGTCATTCAAGGCGGTGAGGTGGAACAGAAAATCAATCAAGTGACTGTCCGGCTGATGATGAATGTGGTATTAAACCAAGGAAGCGTTACTAAGGAAGTTGCACATATACCATTAATTAATCGAGATTGTATTCAGCCCAAAGAACGTAAGGTCATTCCTTTTCATTACGTTCTACCTGCGAATATACCTATTTCAAGGGGAACTGTCTCATACTATCTGGATACACATCTTGATATTGAGGGCGGGGTTGACCGCAAAGATGTAGACCGGCTAGTCATCCAATCCCAGGAATCCATCACATCCATTTTTAATGCAATGGCTCAATTAGGATTTCGCGAGACAGCTGACTCAGGTAAAATCGATCAATATGGACAGGAATTTGCTTTCTTTCCCACTCAACAATTCATGGGACAAGTAAATGAAGTGGAAATGCGGTTTGCCAATGAAGAATCAGGTATCCGGGTCTGGATGGAGGTTGACTGTAAAAGCGGCTACAAGGAAATTGAAGCGAAACGAGAGTTTCTTTTAAATCGAGAAGTTCTTGAGCAAGAAGACGATCTTCATAAGCTACTTGGAAAGTATATATCGGAAGCTATTGAACAGCCTTATGCTTTTACACGGCCGTTCTCTTATTCCGCAAACCATCCTCATGGTCGCTCTTCCCAAATGGGAAACGCTATACCTGGAATGGTTGGTGGATTAGCAGTGGGTGTTTTAGGGACTATGTTATTCACTGAGATGATGGAAGGTTTTGATATGGAGGAGATGTTTGAAGAAGCAACAGAGGAATTTGATGGGGGATTTGATTCATTTTTTGATAATGGGGATGGGGAATCCTAAAAATAATTAGGGTATGTTATAAAATAAAAAAAGGCCCACTAATCAGTTCTTGAGTAAGAATTAGTAAACAAGCGTTACTTACTTTGATCAGTAAGTAACGCTTGTTTTATTGTTGTTTTTATAAGCCAGGAAGAGAACATTTAATAGTGCACTTGCTTCCTATTGCGCTCCGATTTTCCCCTTAATCCTCCTATATTTGGAAAAGTTTTATCATCAGTCTAAAATCTCCGTTCTCCTTTCCCGGAACAGTTCACTAAAAACGAAGTCATATCTAGCCGATTGTGATAAAGGATTAGGTGAAGATCATGAAGGAAAATGAAGAAGTGATGGAGAGAAAATATGAATGTTCAACTATGATAACCACAAAGTTAATGGAATTGACATTCTTTCATCTTCTGAAAATAGCCCTTCGTTTTTTGGTTTGGCGTGAAAAAAATGAATAAACAATCATATAAGGTTAATTCTATAGACAAGAATGTTAAAAAGGAGATTACATCGTGAAGCCATATGAAATAAAAAATATGATTATTGATGACGAGTTTAATGGTGAAGAATCGGTTACAGCTGACTTTACTCACAATGATAAAGATTATAGCATTACTTTAAAAAAAGAAGATCTTGAAATAATTAATGCATGGGTTTTTGAGGATGGTTCATCTCTTCCTGCAAACTTATCAGGTACTATCATTGAATCATTAAGAGAAGATATTAAAAAGAGAATCTAGTCATTGGCACTAGATCTTTTTTTGTCATTTTCTTAATCGAAGAAAAATGTAGCCTTGTTTATATGGATGATAAAAGATAATGAAAAATTATTGCTTGTGGTGCAATACCAATAAGAGTATTAATATGTTTTACTTCAGAAAACTTGTGGACAAGGAATTCTAACTGTTTTGTTTACTAAATTAGTTAGTATAGCTAAAAGGTATTTAAAAAAATATGGCTTTCTGAATAAGAAAAAAACCTTAATCGAAGAAAAAGACCCAATGCGGAGCTAACTAAAGGTACTATTGAGGACTTTAATAAAAGTACGAGTGAAAGTTAATTCACTCGTACTTTTTTAAAACGATAGCTGCATTATGACCTCCAAAACCAAATGAATTGGATAGACCAGTACTTATTTTCACTTTACGAGCAACACCTGGTACATAATCTAAATCACATAATGAATCAGGCTTTTCTAAGTTGATGGTTGGAGGAATAATTCCTTCCTTTAAACTTTTTGCCAAAGCAATTGCTTCCACGCCTCCCGCTGCTCCTAACATATGACCTAGCATAGATTTATTAGCGGTTATTGGGATTTGATAAGCTTTTGATTCAAATAGCTTTTTAATCGCTAGTGTCTCAGATAGATCTCCCACTTCTGTACTTGTTGCATGTGCGCTAATAACATCAATCTCTTCTGGAGAAATATTTGCGTTTTTCAAAGCCATTTTCATTGCAAGGTAGGCTCCTTTTCCTTCTGGGTGTGTAGCTACCATATGATAGGCATCAGAACTTGCACCATACCCTATGACTTCAGCATAAATCTTTGCATCTCTGCGTAAAGCGTGAGATAAAGATTCCAAGATTAAAATTCCTGCTCCTTCTGACATGACAAATCCATCTCGATTTACATCAAAAGGGCGGCTAGCTTTAGCTGGATTATCGTTTCTCGTTGATAATGCTGTAGCATTACCAAAACTAGCTAGTGATAAATCTGTAATAGCTGCCTCTGCTCCTCCAGCAAAAACGGCATCAGCTTCTCCAAAGCGAATAAGCCTGAATGCTTCACCAATAGCGGTATTTCCGATTGCACAAGCTGAAACAGGTGACATAGTAGGTCCCATTGCGTTCCATTTGATACTAATTTGGGCTGCGGCAGCATTAGAAATCATGGCTGGTACCAGGGTTGGACTGACTCTTCTTGGACCTTTCTCTCGAAGAGTATCCACATTTTCAATCAATGTTTCAATTCCTCCTATCCCCGAACCAACATATACGCCAAGTCTTTCTAGATTGATATCATCAATATCTAATTTAGAATCAGTCCAAGCTTGTTCAGCAGCAGCCAAAGCAAATTGGGAAAAGCGATCTAGACGTCGGGCTTCATTTTTTCCTAAAGTATCATCTGCATTAAAATCACGAATAATTCCAGCAATTTTTGCTTTATGGTTGCTCACATCAAATGTATCAATAGAGGAAATGCCTGACTTACCTTCAGTCAGATTTCTCCAAAATTTTTCTACGTTGTTTCCAATAGGAGAGACTACTCCCATTCCGGTAATAACGACTCTTTCCATTTTTCATCACCCCAAATGAATAGTATACTCGTATTATACTTCAGGGTTATCCTATTACAAGTGAGTGTTTATCCTGGTATAATAACTACCCGGTTAAATGGTTATGATGGAGGGTTTAGAAATGAATGATAAAACCAGACTTGAAGCTTTGTCTACATTTTTGAAAATGAAGCGATCCCAAATTAAGCCTGAATCTATAGGTATACCTGCTGGTACCCGGAGAAGAACACCTGGTTTACGAAGAGAAGAAGTTGCACATTTGGCGGGAGTTAGTACTACTTGGTATACGTGGCTAGAGCAAGGTCGGGATATAAAGGTCTCTACAAGCGTATTGGATTGCATATCTACAGCTCTGCAATTAAATAATGATGAACGAGAGTATCTATATGATTTAGCTTTAGAAGTGAAATCATCCATTATTCATCGAAAGAAGGATCAGCCAAAACTTAGTCCTTCTTTGGAAAGAATTTTAGCGGAGTTAACGTATTGCCCTACTATCATTACAGATCGACATTGTCATATTGTAGGATGGAACAATGCTGCCGCTCACGTATTTCTAGATTTTGAACAACTTCCTGATGACCAAAGAAATTTGATCCATCTATTATTTACAAGAAAAGAATTAAAATCATTAGCTGTGAATTGGGAGCATTTTGTTAAAGGATTTCTTTCCATTTTTCGTGCCTATTATGGTCACTACTTAGGTGATGAGTGGTATAACCTATTTATTAAAGAAATGAGTGATTCTCATCCGGAATTTCAATCTTTATGGCAAGAAAGTCAAGTGAGTAAAGCTCCAGAAATGATGATTGAATTTAGACATGCCAAAGCCGGGAAGATGCTGTTTAATTTAACTTCTCTCCAAGTCCAGGGGGACATGGACCTAAGATGCAGTATCTATACACCAGTAGAGGGAACGGCTACGGAAGATAAATTAAAAACGATTAATGAAAAAAATCTCCATTGAAAGTTAATAAACCAGCATATCTACAGTCTATGAAATAATACTCGCAAAATACTTCAACTAAGGTGCTTTACTTCAATAAGGCAGGTTGCTGAGGCAGCCTTTTTCATATGGCACAAACGGGACAGTTTAGTTTAGGTATATTTCTTCACCAAATTATAGAAAAATCCGGTTATCCTAGTAGGCAAAGGAAAACCGGATTTTTTCTTTAATTGGTTCTAAAGCAATAACAATTGCAAAAGATGGTTTCATCGAACCAGCTTTAACACCAAATAATTTGCTCATGAAGTATTGCTACCAATCGATTCGTTTTCCATCTTTGAAGAATCCCCCGTTAGGTCCTTCAGCTCCAGTAGTAGCTAACCAAAGGATAGATTCAGCAGCTTGCTCAGGAGTTCTTGGAGCAGATGGTCCCCCCATATCTGTACTTACCCATCCCGGGTCGACCGCATTTATTTTGATATCAGATTTGATTTCTACAGCTATTAATTTTGTCAATCCATTCAGGGCAAATTTGGACATTTTATAAGCCCCTACTCCTGGATATGACATTTCGCTCATTGCCCCATATTCTGAGGAAACATTGATGATTCTCCCATAGCCTTGTTTTTCCATGAGGGGAATAAAGGAACGGATCATATGGTAAACTCCAAAGAAATTGGTTGCCATTGTATTCTCTAAAATTGATGGATCCATATTCAATAATTGTTTATTCTCATCCAGATACACGCCAGCATTATTAATCAATACGTCTAATCTTCCATACTTCTCATTTATTGCTACCGCAGCTTGACGGATGCTTTCTTGATTATTGACATCTATCGACACAAACGAAACGTCCAGATTTGACTCCCTAAGTTGTTGTATCGCTTTATGACCCATCTCCGGATTCCGACTTGACAAAATAACCTTGAAACCTATCAAAGCTAATTGTTTGACCAATTCATATCCAATTCCTCTATTTCCGCCTGTGACAAGTGCAACTTTCGTATCCTTTGACATGTTAATTCCTCCATTTTTCGGATAATAATTTTGATCAGAGGAGATTTCTCCAGTTAAAGCCTGTAAACATCCCGAGAAGAAATTGAAAGGCTGTCAAGATCTTCTCGACAGCCTAAATTTCAGAAAATGAATAGCTCTTAGTTTTATCTTCCTTTTATTATTACCAAGGTTGACTTGTTGGTCCAATTGTAAACTCATTAATGTTCGTATCTTCTGGCTGATCAATAGCGAATGCCACAATATTGGCAACTCTATCAGGCGCAATACCATATTGTTCGTACAGCGCAGTCATACCTTCTGAAATATTCTTATCAGTAATCGTATCCAGCAATTCCGTGTTGATCGCTGCTGGATAAATAGTTGCTGTGCGGATGTTAGTACCTTCTTGGGCAGATTCCATACGCAAAACTTCCATTAAATCACGAACAGCCCACTTTGTTGCTCCATAAACAGCACCGCCTGGGTATGCTTTAAGCCCAGCTACTGATGACGTAGTGATGACATGACCAGACTTTTGCGAAGTAAATGTTGGCAATACTGCTGCGATACCATTCAATACACCTTTAATATTAACGTCAACCATGCTGTTCCACTCGTCAGTTTTTAATTCGGAAAGTGGTGAATTAGGCATTAGTCCAGCGTTCAAGAAGATTACATCAACACCGCCAAAAGTGTCTTTAGCTAGTTGAACAAGCTGCTGACTATCATCTGGGTTAACGACATCAGTGACGCGATAAGCCACTTGACCACCGTTCGATCTAATTTCTTCTGCTAATTTTGCTAAACGCTCTTCACGTCTTGCGCCAAGTACAACTTTTGCACCTTTTTCTGCTAACAGCTTAGCTGTTGCTTCCCCAATACCTGAACTTGCGCCTGTAATTACAACCACTTTGTTTTCAATTGTCATTTCGTTTCATCCTTTCATGTAAAATAAAACTACAATTGATGTTTTCTCGACATCTGTCTATAATTTAAAATATAAATTTAAACAAAACAAGGCATATAAATCGTTAATTTAATCAGTTTTGTTGTTTAAACAACAAATCAATAAAAATTGTTGACTATCTCAAGGAAAGTATGGTGTTAATATGGCAAAAGTGGATAGAAGAATTGTAAGAACTCAAGAAGCAATTAAGAAAGCATTTCTTGAATTGATGTCAGAAAAAAATTTTGATAGCATGACCATTCAGGATATTTCTGACAGGGCAAATATTAACCGTGCAACTGTTTATCTCCATTACTTGGATAAATTTGATCTGTTGGATAAAATCATAGAAGAACATATCAATAACATGGTTAACCTTTGTGAGTCGGAAGCTGAAATGGATTGGATTGAATCGACTGTACACTGCATGGAATATCTTGAACGTAATTATTTATTTTTTTCGACGATGTTGGCAAGTGAGGGAGCTCCGTACTTTCGCAGCCGGTTTGTTCAGCATAATATCGAAGAGTTCAAAAAAGACGTGGATATAACAAAAGGAAAAAATTTTGGTCAAAGTGAAGATGTAGTTGTCGAATTTGTGGCAAATGCTTATGTAGGTGTAGTGGAATGGTGGTTAAAAAATGGCATGCCTTATCCGCCGGAGGAAATGGCAGAGAAAGTAGGGGAGTTATTAGAGAGGATTTTATAGAAAATGTTAAGAATTACAAATGAATATTTGACTATTCTGGAAATTATTGATAATATTTACGCATAAAAGAATCAATCGGCAATGGCGCCTGTTTCAATAGCTAATAACGAGCTATTGGGCAGGCGTCTTTTGCATTTTTCAGGGGGGATAATATGAATAATAGAACCAAATTAAAGGCTCTATTTGGCATGATCATTATTTGCTTGTTTTTGTCTGCTTCCTTAGGAGCGGCTGCAAGCGGAAATGCAGTTTCGAATGAGCAAAAAAGGGAGGGCCACTGTATTCAAGTGTTGGATAAAGGAAAATGGGCTCCTGACACCTATAAGTCTGTTCAAAACCTAATTGATAAGCATGGTGCTGGAAGTACAGCATACGATCCAAATCGAAAACCTTATGTTGTTTTTGATTGGGATCATACGAGCATCATGAATGATACAGAGGAGGCCCTCTTTCTTTATCAAATTGATCACTTGGCATATAACATGCAACCGGAAGAGTTTTATGAAGTGATCAAAAAGAATGTGCCGAATGGACCCTTTTCACACGAGTTTAAAAACCTTCAGGGAGATGCAGTCACTCTCAAGCAAATCGCCGAGGATCTGAAACGCGATTACGAATTTCTTTATTCCAACTATAATGGGATGAATGGAAAAGAGCGGTTAGAAACGCTACATTCAACTGATCGATTTAAAGATTTTAAAGCGAAAATGTACTTTCTGTATGAAGCCATTGGGGAAACATACGGTGTTGAAATCGGATATCCATGGGTGCTTTATTTATTTGCGAACATGTCGACCGAAGAAGTTCAGCAGCTTGCAGG
>NZ_JBFUIQ010000128.1:0-10453 GCF_056401795.1 Peribacillus sp. P4_D6 | reverse complement strand
TCATTGGAGGGGCTATGTGAGAATCGGCATTTTCCTGATTATTTTCATCGCGCTGTTGCTAATCATCTTCACCAATGTCTATATCGTCAAAGAGGGCGAATACAAGGTCGTCCGCCAATTCGGTGAGGTGGTAAGGATCGATAAGACTCCGGGATTGAAGGCGAAGGTGCCATTCATTCAGAGTATCATGACCTTACCGAAGTATCAGATGACTTCCGATGTTTCCGAAGCGGAAATCAATACGAAAGATAAAAAACGGATGCTGATCGATAACTATGCAGTTTGGAGAATAGAAGATCCGAAGAAATTGATTACAAATGCAAGGACACTTGAGAATGCCGAAACGAAAATGGAAGAGTTCATCTATTCGGCAGTTCGTTCAGAGCTGGGCCAGCTGAATTATGATGAGATCATCAATGATGAGAAGTCATCCAGGGGAAGTTTAAACGACCGCATAACCGAAAAAGTCAACGATTTGCTGCAAAAGGACAGTTATGGAATCAGCTTGACGGATGTCCGGATCAAGCGGACTGACCTGCCTTCCGAAAACGAAGCATCCGTCTTCAAGAGGATGATTTCCGAGCGGGAATCGAAAGCGCAAGAATACCTGTCCAAAGGTGATGCGAAGAAAAACCGTATCATTGCGGATACCGATCGGAAAGTGAAGGAACTGCTTTCTACTGCGGAGGCTGATGCAGAAGTGATCAGGGCAGAAGGGGAAGGGGAAGCAGCGAAAATCTATAATAAATCGTTTTCCAAAGACCCCGAATTCTATAAACTATACCGGACTCTTGAATCATACAAGAAAACGATTGGAGATCAAACGGTCATCATTCTGCCTTCTGATTCCCCTTATGCCAGCTTGTTGATGGGAAATACTAAATAACCTTGATGCCGTCATTTTTCTTTCCGCTTCTACTCATGGTAGAATAGAGAAGGAAAATGAACGGCTTTTTGCGTTTTTATATAGAAGCTATAACTACATAAACCTGTATGACTGGAGGAAGACGGATTTGGATAAAAAGCTAGTGCTCATAGATGGAAACAGCATTGCATACCGTGCGTTTTTTGCGCTTCCGCTCTTGAATAATGATAAGGGGGTCCATACGAATTCCGTGTACGGATTCACCATGATGCTCAACCGCATTCTTGAAGAAGAAAAGCCAACGCACATACTTGTGGCATTCGATGCGGGTAAAACGACATTCAGGCATGCATCATTTAAAGAATATAAGGGGGGGCGCCAAAAAACGCCGCCAGAATTATCCGAGCAATTCCCTTTCATTCGGGAGCTGCTTGATTGTTTTCAAATAAAAAGGTATGAACTGGAGAACTACGAAGCCGATGATATTATCGGTACGCTGTCTTTACAAGCGGAAAAAGATGGTTTTGAAGTGAAGGTCATTTCCGGTGATAAGGATTTAACGCAATTATCCTCCCCTAGTACGACAGTTTCCATCACGAAAAAGGGGATTACTGAAATTGAGGAATACACTCCAAAGCATATACATGAAAAATACGGTCTATCCCCTTTGCAAATCATTGATTTAAAAGGGCTGATGGGAGATGCCTCCGACAATATCCCCGGTATTCCGGGTGTTGGTGAAAAGACTGCCCTTAAATTATTGCATCAATTTGAAACGGTTGAAAACCTTCTGCAGTCGATTGATGAGGTAAGTGGACAAAAATTGAAAGAGAAAATTGAAGAACATAAAGACCTGGCCTTATTAAGCAAAGAGCTGGCTACGATAACGAGGGAAGCGCCGCTTGAAGTTTCCGTTAACGAGACCGAGTACACTGGCATGGATCAGGATCGGGTCATCTCATTCTATAAGGAGCTTGGTTTTTCGACTTTACTCGATAAATTGGATGTAACGGAAAGCGCACCGCTTGAACAGGAGAAGATAGAGGTGCACACTGCTGAAATGACAGAAGGAATGTTTGCAGATGAAAGTGCCTTGTATGTTGAAATTTTAGAAGATAATTATCATCGAGCCGACATAATAGGGATCGCCATCAGTAATGAACAAGGTCATTTTTACTTCAATGGAGAGGATGCTCTGAGTTCCGATGCATTTAAATCCTGGGCAGAGGATGAAACAAAAAAGAAAACGGTTTTCGATGCGAAGCGTACGGTCGTGGCACTGCGTCATCGGGGAGTCGAAATAAAAGGCATCGATTTTGATGTGTTTTTGGCATCCTATATCCTTGATCCGGCAGAGTCAGTGGACGAAGTCGCAGAAATCACGAAAACCCAAGGTACTATCCGGCTTGAAACAGATGATGTTTTTTATGGAAAAGGTGCAAAACGCAAAATACCTGAGGAAGCGGAATTGAGGGAGCATATCGCCAGAAAATCGAAGGCGATCTTTTCTCTGAAAGAACCGATGATAGATAAGCTGCAAGAGTTCGAGCAGTATCACCTATTTACGGAACTGGAGCTGCCCTTGTCGATCATCCTGGCAAATATGGAATGGCAGGGAATCAAGGTGGACATAGGCCGACTGAAAAACATGGGACAGGAATTAGCCATTCGCTTAAGAAATATCGAAGCGCGAATTTTCGAATTGGCTGGAGAGGCGTTCAATATCAATTCACCTAAACAGCTTGGGGCCATCCTGTTTGAAAAGTTGGAGCTTCCGGTCATGAAGAAAACCAAAACAGGTTATTCGACTTCGGCCGATGTGCTGGAAAAACTGGAGAGCAAGCATGATATCGTTAAGGAAATACTGCTGTATCGCCAGCTTGGTAAGCTGCAATCCACTTACATTGAAGGATTGCTTAAAGTGGTCAATGGCAAAACGGACAAGGTGCACACCCGGTTCAACCAAGCATTGACCCAGACCGGCCGGTTAAGTTCTACAGATCCCAATCTCCAGAATATCCCGATCAGACTGGAAGAAGGAAGGAAAATCAGGCAGGCCTTCATTCCTTCCGAAAAGGATTGGATCATTTTTGCTGCCGACTACTCCCAGATCGAATTACGTGTCCTGGCGCATATCGCCAATGACGGCGGATTGGTGGAAGCATTCCAGGCCGGGATGGACATCCATACAAGGACAGCCATGGACGTATTCCATGTATCGGCAGATCAAGTCACCTCGAACATGAGGCGCCATGCCAAAGCGGTCAACTTCGGAATCGTTTATGGTATAAGTGATTACGGACTATCGCAAAGTCTTGGAATCACGAGAAAAGAAGCTGGAGAGTTCATCGAGAAGTATTTACGAAGCTTTCCAGGTGTTCAGGAATATATGGAAGAAAGCATACATGAGGCCCGTCAAAAAGGATATAGCACGACTCTGATGCAAAGAAGGCGATATATACCTGAGATAACAAGCAGGAATTTCAACATCAGGAGTTTTGCCGAACGGACAGCGATGAACACGCCGATTCAAGGCAGTGCCGCTGATATCATCAAGCTTGCCATGATCAACATGAATAAACGCCTGAAAAGGGAAGGGCTCAAAACGAGAATGCTTCTACAGGTTCATGATGAATTGATTTTTGAAACCCCTCCTGAGGAACTCGAAATCCTTAAAGTGATCGTTCCGGAGGAAATGGAAAATGCCATTGAATTGAACGTGCCCCTTAAAGTGGATTATGCTTTCGGGCCAACATGGTTTGATGCCAAATAATAAAAGATAGGTGATTGCAATGCCAGAACTTCCAGAAGTGGAAACAGTCAGAAGAACGTTAGAGCAGCTCGTACTCGGAAAAGAGATCAAGGAAGTGTCCGTTTTCTGGCCAAAGATCATTAAAGCGCCTGAGCCTGTCGAACAGTTTCAGGATGCCTTAAGGGGGCAGACGATTTCTGCAATAGGCCGTCGGGGCAAGTTCCTCATTTTCACCTTGGATGATTATTCGATGGTTTCGCATTTAAGAATGGAAGGGAAATACGGCGTTCATCCAAAAGAAGAGCCGTATGATAAGCATACCCATGTGATCTTCACTTTCACGGATGGCAGTGAACTTCGGTACAGGGATGTCCGGAAATTCGGAACGATGCATCTATTTGCCAAAGGGGAAGAATTTGAACAGTTGCCCCTGTTGCACTTAGGGCCTGAACCGTTATCCGAAGATTTTACTGTCGAAGGGCTTCGTGCGAAGTTGGCAAGAACCAACAGGAAAATCAAGCCCGTTCTCCTTGATCAAACCGTTGTCGTCGGGATTGGGAATATATATGTGGACGAGTCGTTATTCCGTTCCGGTATCCATCCGGAGAGAATGGCATCTTCACTCTCGCTGCAGGAAATCGAAACGTTGCATGCTGAAATCATTGCGACGTTAGGTGAAGCTGTGGAAAAGGGCGGAAGCACGATTCGTTCATACATTAATTCCCAAGGGCAAATCGGCATGTTTCAGTTGGAACTGAATGTTTATGGACGAAAAGGCGAGAACTGCAAAACATGCGGCACGCCACTTGAAAAACTGGTTGTTGCAGGACGCGGCACACATATTTGTCCGTCATGCCAGCCGCTAAAATAGGTCATGTTTATTCAAACACATCGGATGGGCTCCTTCCATATACTAGGGTAGCAACGAGTAGGGAAGGAGTAATATTCCGATGTGGCTACAAATTATTTTTCTCGCTTTTGCAGTTAGTATTGACGGATTTGGCGTCGGTTTGACATTCGGTATGCGGAAGATGAAAATCCCCTTAAGGTCAATAGCGGTCATCTCATTTTGTTCTGCATTGAGTTTAGGTATAGCGATGGTCATCGGACAATTCATCAGTCAGCTCATATCTATCGGGGCGGCTGAAAAAACAGGCGGCATCATCCTCATTTTTCTTGGTGCCTGGATGGTATACCAGTATTTTAAGCCTGAAAAGGATTGGAAAGATGATAGATATCATGAAAAGATCATCTTTAATTTTGAAATTAAATCACTTGGGGTAGTCATTAATATTTTACAAAAACCATTGAATGCCGATTTTGATAAATCAGGTACGATAACAGGTATTGAAGCGCTTGTTCTGGGGTTTGCACTTTCGCTGGATGCGTTCGGGGCCGGAGTTGGAGCGGCTATGATCGGGATTTCACCGATCATCCTCGCAGGGTGCATCGCTGTTATGAGTTCGATTTTCATTTGGAGCGGAATTCAAAGCGGAAAATTGCTTTCAAATAATAAAGTTGTCCAGCATTTGACCTTTCTCCCAGGTGTATTATTGATTATCATCGGTTTATTCAAGTTATGATAAGGTTAAAAGGGGGGAGCTTATGGGACAAATCATCGGAATCACCGGAGGCATTGCCAGTGGGAAAAGCACCGTCAGCCTCTATTTACAGGAACTTGGATTCACGATTGTCGATGCAGATCTGGCTTCCCGTGCTGTCGTTGAGCCAGGTGAAGAAGCCTATCACCAAGTTGTGAAAGCATTTGGAGAAGATATCTTATTGACGGATGGGAATATAGATCGCGTAAAGCTTGGGTCGATCATATTTAATGATCAAGAAAAGAGATTGCTGTTGAATGGCATCGTGCATCCTGCCGTCAGGAATTGGATGCGGCTGAAAACGGAAGCGGCACTATCATCAGGAGAAGAAACGGTGTTCATGGATATTCCGCTCCTATTCGAAAGCAAGCTGACATTCATGGTGGATAAGACGCTTTTGATCTATGTGGATGAGCAAGTACAATTGAAGCGATTAATGAATAGGAATGGTCTTTCGGAGACGGAGGCACTTGCCAGGATCAATTCGCAAATGCCCTTGGCCGATAAAAAGGCCTTAGCGGATGCCGTCATCGATAATAATGGTGACATTAATGAAACGAAGCGGCAAGTGAAGGCCGTACTTAGCGAATGGTATGTCATATAATCATGATAAAAAGAAGAAACCGCCCGGTTTCTTCTTTTTATGTTGAAAAAATAAGAACAATCCGCATTTTTATTAGCACAATTCCTCTGAATTATGTTATACTAATTACATGTGAAAGGTAATAAGTATAACACTAATATTTCTGGAGGGTCCGAACAATGAATTCAAGAATAGCGATTAACGGATTTGGGAGAATTGGAAGAATGGTTTTCCGAAAAGCCATATTAGACGAGAGTTTGGACATTGTTGCCATAAATGCAAGCTATCCAGCTGAAACTTTAGCACACTTACTAAAATATGATACGATACATGGTAAATTCGACGGTATCATTATAGCTGAAGATGATTCACTAGTAGTGAATGGCCGCCAAGTAAAACTAATAAATAACCGCGATCCAAAGCTATTGCCTTGGAAAGAGATGAACATAGATATTGTAATTGAAGCCACTGGCAAATTCAATGATCGTTCTAAAGCGGCTCTTCATTTAGACGCAGGAGCAAAAAGAGTAATATTATCAGCCCCGGGTAAAAATGAAGACGTTACCATTGTAATGGGAGTGAATCAGGAGGTGCTGGAAATTGACAAGCATTTCGTCATATCCAATGCATCTTGTACAACGAACTGCCTTGGACCTGTTGCAAAAGTGCTTGATGAAAAATTCGGCATAAACAACGGTTTAATGACAACGATACATTCTTATACAAATGATCAAAATAATATCGATAACCCGCACAAAGACTTGAGACGTGCCCGTGCCGCTGCGGAAAGCATGATTCCTACGACTACAGGAGCAGCAAAAGCCATCTCACTAGTGTTGCCGCAATTAAAAGGCAAGCTTCATGGAATGGCGATACGCGTACCGACACCAAACGTATCTTTAGTCGATCTTGTTGTGGATTTGAACCGTGATGTCACGATTGAAGAAGTGAACCAAGCCTTCATCGATGCTTCAGAAAATGAACTCAAAGGAATCATGGAATTCACGATGGAACCTTTAGTTTCCAGTGATTTCAAAACGAATCCACACTCTGCAATCATCGATGGATTGACAACGATGATGATCGGGGACAGGAAAGTGAAGGTCCTTGCTTGGTATGATAATGAGTGGGGTTACTCCAATCGTGTAGTGGACCTTGTAAAATTGGTTGGCTCCGAGTTGAAAAAAATGTCCGAAGTCGAATTATCAGTAAAATAAAATGAAAAACCCGAGCCTGCTAAGATTTTTTAGCGGGCTATTTTTCATGCAGTGATCCATGAATTCCCGGCTGCTTTATGGCACTGAATAAACAAAAGACGGAATTTGCTCCACATTGGAACCTTCGCTATATCCCCATTACATATAAAGTTTATCTTTCCAAAAATTCAATTTGGAGTTGCAAAAAAAATTCAAACCATATATACTATGAATCGTGAACTTCTTCAAAACGGTTTGCATGATGGCTACTTAAAGGGTTAGGACCTCTTTGGACTAACTTTCCCCCGTGGTAGTTATCAGAACTTATTTTTAAATCATGGTAAGGGGGAAGCTTAATATGGAAACAGCTTACACTATGGAAACAATGGGTAGACATGTCATTTCTGAACTTTGGGGTTGTGACTTTGAAAAACTGAACAATATCGATTTAATTGAAAAGATTTTTGTTGACGCTGCTTTGAAATCAGGTGCAGAGGTACGAGAAGTTGCCTTTCACAAATTTGCTCCACAAGGAGTCAGCGGGGTTGTCATCATTTCTGAATCACACTTAACGATTCACAGTTTTCCAGAACACGGCTATGCGAGCATTGATGTCTATACATGCGGTAACTTGGATCCGAATATTGCGGCAGATTATATTGCAGAAGCTTTGAATGCGCAAACACGTGAAAACATAGAATTACCACGTGGATTAGGTCCTGTACAAATGAAAAAAGCCAATATAAGTGCCCTATAAAAAAATGTATACACAGAGATGCCATGGGTGCATCTCTTTTTTAATGCAATGAATCGGCAGTCTGATTCACTTTATTGGAGAGGATTGCCTTGAAGCACAATGCCCTTGGCAACGGTGCTTCAACGGCAGAACAAAAAGTGCCTGCTGCCGGAAGTTACACTTTTTACTTGTACTGTCCGTTCCTTTTAATATAAGATTAAGATAGAGAAGTAATTCCTTGGGGAACATTTAGATAGGGGAGTCCTACATAAAATACGGAGCTGATAATGATGAAATGCCCATCATGTCAATATAACGGAACAAGAGTGCTCGATTCCAGGCCAGTCGATGAAAGTAAATCGATTCGACGACGCCGTGAATGTGAGGCATGTGGTTTTCGATTCACGACATTTGAAAAGGTGGAGGAAACACCGCTTATTGTAGTGAAAAAGGGCGGGACACGTGAAGAGTTCAGTCGTGATAAAATCCTGCGTGGCTTAATCAGGGCTTGCGAAAAACGTCCGGTTCCCTTGAAAGAACTAGAGCAAATTACCAGTTATGTAGAAAAAGAACTACGCAACCAGGGCATATCGGAAGTGAAAAGCGACAGTGTCGGCGAAATGGTAATGGACAAGCTGGCAGAAGTCGATGAGGTTGCCTATGTAAGGTTCGCATCCGTCTATCGACAATTTAAAGATATCAATGTCTTTATTGATGAACTGAAAGATTTAATAAATAAAGAAAGAAAGTAGAGCTGAAGATTCACTTTGGCTCTTTTTTCACTACATCTTTTGAAAGGTTTGAATGGAGATGTCAATGCATTGGCAAGAATTGCTCCCAGCTGATTCATATCTGGTCTCATCTGCGGGGCTGCTTCATGATTATGATCGGAAAATACTTACCCGACTATATCAACCTCTTATTGGACCTATCTGCATTAGCCTATATATGACGTTATGGAGTGAGTTGGAGGAAAACAGGCTATGGTCGGAAACCTCCTCGCATTATCAATTAATGAATACCATCGGCCTTAAGTTAGGTGATATTTACGAAGCACGCCTTTTACTTGAAGGAATCGGCCTGTTGAATGTATATAAGAAATCGAAAAATGGAACGAAGGAATTCATTTATGAGTTAAACCCGCCGCTTTCACCCCAGCAGTTTTTCACGGATGGAATGCTGAATATTTACTTATACAAAAAAATCGGTAAAGCTCAATTCAACCGGTTAAAGAGGTTCTTTTGTGATGACCATATCTTAACCGATCAATATGAAGGTGTGACTAAATCTTTTGCGGAAGTATTCTCATCAGACCATTTGGACTCTTTATATGTAACGGATGAAGCGAAAAACGAATGGAAACCGGTGCCTGAACAGCAATACATCGATCGGGCGGAAGGCGTTGAGCCATCGGGGTTTGATGACTTATTCGATTTTGACCTTTTATTTGCCGGGATGAAATCCTCGATCGTGCCGAAAAAGGCTTTTACTCCTAAAATAAAAAGTACGATTGCCAAACTCGCTTTTTTATATGGCATTGATCCGCTGGAAATGCAAAAACTAGTAATGGATGCCGTTTCATTGGATGATGAGATTGATGAGGAATTGCTTAGAAAGGCGGCAAGGGACTGGTACCAGATCGAACGGCAGGCCGATATGCCTTCCCTTGTCAATCGGGTGCAGCCAATTCGTGAACGGACACAAAAAGAAGAACCGAAAACAAAGGAACAAGAGTTAATCCGTCATTTGGAGACGATTTCCCCGAGGGAGCGGCTGATGCAATTGTCTGGCGGTGCAGAGCCGTCAAGCGGTGATTTGAAAGTGGTTGAGGGCGTGATGATCAACCAAAAGCTGAATCCGGGTGTCGTCAATGTCTTGATTGAATATGTCATGCTCAAAACGGATATGAAGTTCACGAAGGGTTATGTGGAAAAGCTGGCAGGCCATTGGGCACGGCTAAAGGTCTCAACAGTCGTCGAGGCGATGGAACTGGCCAAAAATGAACATAGGAAATATCAGGACTGGGCTCAAGGAAGCAGGAATGCTGCGAAGGGCAGCCGGAAAAAGGCGATACGGGAAGAAGTGGTTCCTGAGTGGCTTGAGAAAAAAGAAGAAGCACAGCAGGAGCAGAATGCGGAACAGCCTGAATTGGATGCCCAAAAACGCGAACTTCTGGAGAAATGGAAGCTGTGGAAAGCGGGAGGTGAAATGAACGATGGAAAAGATTAATAGGTCCCTTAATAAATTGGCCAATACAAATCAATTTCAACAGCGTTATGAAAAGCTGAAACAGGAGATTTTTGAAAACGAACAAGTGCGGTTATTCATGAATGCCAACAGCTCGACGGTCACGAAGGAAATGATTGATAAAAACTTGGGGAAGCTTTATGAGTTCACTTCACAGAGCAATAAGTGTGATAAATGTCCGAGCTTGGATGGCTGCATCAATATGATGCAAGGGTATTATCCTAAATTGGTGGTGCAAGGAAAAGCCCTGAACCTGCATTATGAAGTCTGCCCGAGGAAATTGGCAGAGGATGAAAAGCGGAAACGGGAAAAGCTGATCCGCAGCCTGTATGTACCGAAGGATATTTTAAAGGCCAGCATTGAAGATTTTACCCAAACAGATAATGAAAACAAACGCTTGTCTGTCCTAAGTAAAGCGATGTCGTTCATTATGGAATATGAGCCGGGTAAAAGGCAAAAAGGCTTGTATATAT
>NZ_JBFUIQ010000127.1:0-10598 GCF_056401795.1 Peribacillus sp. P4_D6 | reverse complement strand
CTGAATTTTTTTCGCGGCTCAGCTGTTGGACCAAGTATTCCAAAGCAGACATAACCTCCAGGCTTTATTACCCGTTGGATTTCCTTCAACACCGTTAAGGGTTCACCCGTATATTCCAAAGAATTAATGACCATTGCCGCATCCATTTCTTCATCTTTGAATGGAAGGTTATAGAAATCCCCTTGCAGGAAAGAAAGTCCTGGTTGTTGAGCGGTTTTCCCCTTTGCAAATTCAATCATCACATTGGATAAATCAACTCCAGTTACTCTAAATCCCGCTTCGGCCAATTTCAAGGAGCCAACTCCATCTCCACAGCCTATGTCAGCCACCTTCACTCCCGAAGGCACATATTCAGAAAAGAAGGGAATGATGTTTTTCCGACTCCCCGTTTCCCACATTTCTTRCGAATTCTTCACCCACATAGGTGCAAAAACATCCCATTCCTTTTCCGACTCTTTATGCCATGTATGTATATTCATAAGAAATTCCCCCTCCCATTTAATCCCTAATCAATAAGTTACTGAGAAACACAAAAACACTTCGTTTTCCCGAATCAAAATACCGGGGCCTCTTTATAGCTATTCTGTTCATAATCAAAAAATCCTCTTTTAAAACGTTACTCCCCTTTAGACCTTATTTGTAAAATGAACCATGCCCGGTTCAAGAAGACAGATGAAATTAATACATAAAAAAACTGCCAGCGGCAGCTTATTTTGAATTTTCTTCATTTCTTTTTTGTATCTTTCGTAAATCCTCGACACGGTCTGGAGATTCTTCAAAGAATTCAACCAGGTCTCCAATCCTATCGATGGCATTCCAACTAAGGTGGTGTTCAATCCCCTCTACATCCTGATAAATATTTTCTTCCTTGACCCCAATCAACCTTAGCATCTGTTCTAAAAGTTCATGGCGGTATACGAGCCTTTTACCAACTTTTTTCCCATTTGCGGTTAAGACCAGACCCCGGTACTTTTCATATATCAAATATTTTTCCTGATCAAGTTTTTGAACCATTTTTGTAACAGAAGATGGGTGGACGGAAAGATTTTCAGCAATATCGGAAACCCTTGCATATCCTTTTTCTTCAATAAGTAAATAAATTTGTTCTATGTAATCCTCCATGCTCGGTGTAGGCATTCGGAATCCTCCCATTCAAACGCATATCTAAAAATTTTACTATATATACGACCCCGAAACAAGAAGATATAAGTCTCAGGGCGCCTTTAATGAAGTCTTTCCTTAAGTTTGCTTGACGTTTTGTTCTGTCGGGAAAGTAAAACTGATCTTCTTTTCAGAGTCGGACCAAGATAAAATGGCATCAAAGGTCTTTTCCCCTTTCTTAAAACCGCTTATCAAATCCGTTTCACCGCTCGCCAACAGCTTTTTTATATTTGCTTGACTGATTTTCTTATTAAGGATTTTTTTGGATATTGTGAAGTTACACTTTGTTTTTTGATAACTTACACATCCATAGAATTCCCCTTTATCGACAATCTTAGAACCGCATAGTTTACAGCTGCCCACAGATGCCGAGCTTCTTTTTTTAGAGCCGCTCCGTTGAATCGACTCGGTATCCAGCCCTTGAAAATCCCAGTTTTCCGATGATTCCACGGCATCACTGATGATTTTTGCCGACATCTTTTTAACAGCTTCCATAAATCCGCCAGCTGAAGCCTTCCCTTCACCAATTTCCCTTAATCTCTGTTCCCATTTGGCTGTCATCTCGGGTGAAGCCAGGATTTTCTCCCCGATGGCAGTAATCAGCACTTTTCCTTTATCTGTCGCAAACACCTGGTTTTTTTTCACATTGATGTATTTACGGTCTTTGAGCATGGTAATGATGCCAGCCCGAGTTGCTTCGGTTCCGAGACCCTCGGTTTTCATCAGTACTTTTTCTAACTCTTCATTATCCAGATGCTTTCCGGCAGTTTTCATCAAAGTGATCAGCTGACCCTCTGTATAGCGCTTAGGAGGTTGGGTTTTTCCTTCTTTCACCTTTATATTGGCGACATTTCCAGTATCCCCTTTGGAAACGGACGGCAAAATGATATCATCATCATCCTTGTCATTATTTTGGAAAATCACTTTGCGCCATCCCTCTTGGATCTGCTGCTTGCCTTTAGAAATGAATTCGGCCCGCTTATCGACAAGCGTTTTAATGGTGGTGTAATCGAAAATCGCTTTCTCATAATGAGCCGCAATCAACCGGCGAACAACCAAGTCATATATATTCCGTTCTTCGGCGGAAAGCCGCTTCGGGTCGGTTACCTGCTCCGTCGGAATAATGGCATAGTGATCAGTCACTTTTTTTTCATTTACAAACCGTTTATTATTCATGATGTTCGGTTGTGGCAAAGGAAACAGGGATTCATATTCTGAAAATCCGCTTAGTTTTTGCAAAATATCGGGAAATGTTTCGGCTTCCCCCTCCGTAACGTAATTGGAATCTGAACGTGGATAAGAAACGATCCCTTTTTGATATAAACTTTGCACGATATCAAGCGTCTGTTTCGGTGAATATTTATAAATCTTGTTCACTGTCGCTTGCAATGATGATAGATTAAATAACAAAGGCGGCTGAAATTCTTTCCTTTCAGTATCCATTTCCGCTATTTCAGCTTCCTTACCCTTACAAAAGGCGGCAATTTTATCAGCCATTTCTTTTGTCTTGATTCTCGGATCATTATTCAGCTGCCATTTACCCTGATATTTCTTACCGTCCATCTTGAAATCTGCGAACACTTCCCAGAACGGTTCAGACTTGAATTGCTCGATTTCCATTTCCCGCTTCACTATCAAAGCAAGAGTCGGTGTCTGAACCCTTCCAGCTGAAAACACATCCGAAACACCCCTTTGTTTCAATAAAATACTATACGCTCTCGACGCATTCATTCCCACAACCCAGTCCGCACAAGCTCTCGTATACGCTTCATAATAAAGCGGCCTGGTTTTTTCTTCGCTCTTCAGATTTTGAAATCCCTCATAAATCGCTTTCGGGGTCAAAGAGGATATCCATAAACGTTTCATCGGTTTATTGACATTGCATAAGTTAACGATGTTGCGTACTATCAATTCTCCTTCACGCCCGGCATCACCTGCATGAATGATTTCATCGACTTCCGTTTTCCTAAGCAAAGTCTTCACAACATTGAATTGCTTTGCCTTTTGCCTTGTCACTTCATATTGAAATTTCTCAGGAATCATCGGCAACGTTTCCATCGACCATTTTTTCCATTTTGAATGATAGGTTTCCGGCGAAACAAGTTGACATAAATGTCCGACGGCCCAAGTTACATAAGCTCCATCGGGGAAAAGTTCATTCGGCATGATTTCTATATAGCCTTGCTGTTTTTTCGTTTTAAATTGAGCCGCTAGCGTTGAACCTTGATCTGGTTTCTCCGCAATGATTAGCTTCATGATCATCTTCACCTAATCCGTTACAAAATATCTTTCCCCTATCATTATACCTTAATTATCACAATCGGCTAGATATGACTTCGTTTTTACCGGACTGATAGTAGAAAGCATGGAATGATTGCTTTACTTCGGTGTAGAGTCAGGTTTTCAGGGAGATAAAAAATTCACCTAAATATTAGCAGTTCTATAGGTGAAAACTTCACATTTGGGTGAATCGGAGTATATACAAATAGTACAATATTAAATGTGTGGTTCAATACTTTTCACTGTTTAGATGTAGAAATTAAATTTTTGATGTTATTAATACAAAAGCTAAAGGTATAGGTACTTCGTTAAGTAGATTTTTAAAAAGAGAAAGTGATAATCTTAGTTGGATTGCAACACAGCTAATTATTGACCCTCACAGCCCCTTGTATAATAAAGGAACGTTAATTGGCAAAAGAACTAAAGAAAAGCATATCACTTTACAAAATGTATATAACTTTCTTGTGTTATTAATTAAAAATACAAAGATAGCCGAGTTACCTAAGGAAAAAATACTTAATATAACCCTTACATATTTTAATTGTTTTAAAGAGTTGTTACCTGTGGAATGGAATGATTATAAGCAATATAGATTAACTCATATAGTCTGTTTAAATGCTTTAGCTATAGCCGGCAATAAAATTATTCCTTCAAATTATAATTTCACTTCGAACCAGTTAAACATTAACGAAGTATCAAAAAAAATGATTAATATAAAGATATTTGATTGGTCAAGTGAAGGAACCTTGAAATATCTAAAAGGTGCTAGTGGTTCTAAACTCTTAGCTGAAGATATAATTGCTTGAGTAGAAAAATAATTATTTGGTTTTCACTTCTAATATTAAAATGGCCAAAAATCAAAATGATTTTTGGCCATTCTTTCATATTATAATAAATATAATATTAATATTTTCAATTCTATCTGGCGTAAGATTCTTGGCAATAACTACGCCGACAATTAAGGTTTGAGAAGTGATTTAAATAACATTCTCAATTTTTGAAACAGCAAAATTATCATTCGGAGCCCATACTAACAAGATTTAAGGATTAGTATAAAATATGAATGGATATTGATAATCCAATCATTTAAGAGAAATACAGGTTTATAGGGTTTTGAAATTCAAAGTTTTGCATGATGTTTATTAGAAACTATTTTTACGAATGCAGATGGAATAACTTCGAAATAATGATCCATTCACCGCCTAGTTTAAGTAATTGCTGAAAATCAGTGTATGATTCGCCATACGCATCATTCTCTAAACTTATACGAACCGAAGCAATCGTTCCTTCAACATCTAGAATATCAACTCTTGATTTAAGATTTTTTGCAGGACCAGCTTTATCCATAAAGTCCCATAAGTTTTGAATAGGTCCTCCTAGAAAGCCATCAGTTGTGTTGTAACCGTACATAGTTGCATCTTTATGAAAAGCTTGCTTTGCTACTTCTTTGTTCCCTGTAATAAGGCCTTCAATATACTTATTCACCACTTCAATAATCTCATCGTAATCTTTTATTGCTGTTTTGCTCATTTCTCCTCAAACCCCCTTAAGTTATAAATAGTCCATTTAACGATAATAAAGTTTTGTAGCTCAGTCTCGTTTTATTTGATATGCATCTGGAAAAGCTATTCTTATAAATTTCGCAAAGCGTCTGCTATAGGAGTTTTACCATCTCTCATTGTGATAACTTTTCCAATGGTATTAGGGTCTTGCAAACTCTGAACTAACGTGTCCACTACATTTTCTATAGCATTTTCACCAGGGTGATCAATATTGACATCTATACTTCCAGATCCAGGCTCCTCTTTTAAAGCACCAGGCTGTAAGATTGTATAGTCTAACTTGGTATTATTAATCAGCCAATGATCAGCAAAATGTTTAGCAATATTATAATTTGTTAAATCTTTTAGAAAAGCTTGACCCCACTTGTCTGGTTCAAGAGAAAATACGGAACTAAGCATAATAAATCTTTTTATCTTCTTGCTTTCAGCAGCGCGCATCACATTGACAGCGCCATTTAAGTCAATCTTCAATAAATCTTTTCCTCTAGAACCAGCCACAAAGAAAATGGCTTCTGCGTCATGTATATTTTCAGCTATTACCTCAGGACTAGCTAATAAATCTACATGAACATAACGAACATTGCTCGAATTGCTTGTGAGGTTATCTCTTCTAGTTCCTGCGTAAACAAAATGACCTTTCTCAACTAGTTTATCAACAAGATATGAACCTACTCGACCATTAGCTCCTACTACTAATACCTTCATGAAAAAACCTCCCAAAATAAATTTTAATGATAAAATGATATTAATATGGTCTGACCATATAATATCTAGTAAGTTTAAACCAAACTATAAGTGTAAAACTAGTTGTCTCATTCCTATAGACAAAATCAAGTATGGCAAATTACCTTTCTTTGCTTCGTAATCAGACGTATTTCTTTCGAAGTACTACATCACCATTCCTGAGCTGTAGGTGTGACAATCACATCATTAATCATGACGTTTGCAGGTTTATTAACCACAAATCCAATTGTTTCAGCTACATAGTCTACGTCAATAGCTACCTTATTTAATTCTCCCAGTACGGATTTTACATCTTCATCTGTCACTGTATCCTGCCAATTAGTTGCAATGACACCTGGTGAAACTAAAACAGCTTGAATATTATGTTTGACTGATACCTCTTTACGTAAACTTTCGGTAATCGCTCTTACTGCATACTTTGTAGAACTATACACTCCATGGCCTTCGCCAATCGCATGACCGGCAATGGAACCTACATTAATGATTTGTCCGCCTTCTTGTTTCTTCATATGAGGAAGGACCGCAGCTACTCCATACAGCACACCTTTTACGTTTAGATCGATCATCGTTTCCCATTCGTCTACATGAGCGTTATCCCACATGGAGAACAACATCATCCCTGCACTGTTAATTAACGTATCCACTCTTCCGAATTTATCTACTGTAAAGTCCACAAGAGATTGAACATCTTCTTTAACCGTAACATCTGTCACCTTATAGGAAGCCGTTCCCCCGTCTTTATTGATTCGATCTGCTAGACTTTTTAGTTTCTCTTCATTTCTAGCAGCTAGAACGACAGAGGCCCCATTCTTCGCAAGATGAAGCGCTGTTGCTTCCCCAATACCACTTGAAGATCCTGTAATGATGACTACTTTATCTTGAATATATGACATGTTTTATACTCCTCCTTTAGGTTTGTACCTTTTGTTACTTCAACTTATCTTCTAAAACCATCTGCGTACTGTGTAGGCACAATCGTCTCTTTTTTCAATGTAGCTGCAGCTTCTAATGCCCAATGAGGGTTACGTAGCATGCCTCGGCCAACAGCTACAAGGTCTGCTTCTTCATTTCCAATTACCGCGTTTGCTAATGCAGGGTCATCTAATCTTCCTACTGCAATGACAGGAACATCAAGAGCCTTCTTAATTTCTCTTGCTAGTGGCACTTGGTAAGCTGCATGGGTACCCGGTTTTCCCCAAGCAGCAATCTGACCTTCGCCACCTGAAGAGATGTCAAAGATATCTACTCCTGCTTTTTGATATTCTTTCGCAAATGCGATACTTCCGTTAATATCATATCCATCTTCTACATATTCTTTGGCAGAGATACGCATCACTAATGGCATGTTTTCTGGAATTTCAGCTTTCGCTGCTTCAATAATTTCTCGGCCGAACTTCGTGAGATCTTGGCCATACTCATCATCTCGTTTATTCGTTAACGGAGAGTGGAATTGATGAATTAAATAACCATGAGCGCCGTGAATTTCAATAGCATCAAACCCGGCTTTTACTGCACGCTGCACCGCCTTACGGAATTTTTCTACCATTTCTTTGACTTCAGCTGTTGAAAGAGCTCTTGGTGTTTTTGATTTTTCATCAAATGGAATCGCTGAAGGCGCAACCGGTACTTCTGCGTCTTCTGCTTTGCGACCGGCGTGAGCAATCTGGATACCCACTTTGGCTCCGTAACGGTGACAAGCTTCTACAATTCGTGCTAAAGCAGGAATTTGTTCATCTGACCATAACCCTAAATCATAGTCTGAAATACGACCATCGGGTTCAACGTCTGTCATTTCAACCATAATAAAACCAGCTCCACCGATTGCTCGATTTACATAGTGTAGGTAATGCCAGTCTGTCGCAATGCCGTCTTTCTTTTCAACTGAATATTGACACATCGGTGACATGACAACACGGTTTTTTAATTCCAATCCTTTTAGCTTATAAGTACTAAATAAATGTTCCATGCTAAAAACTCCTTTTTAGTTAAATAAATAATTGAATAAATGTTAACCACAACATATAGTTCCTCATGCATGTTAAATTATACGATTTAGTATACTTAAAACATATAAATTCAACACTTTTAAATGCATGCGCGTGCATCTAACTTACAATAGCTATTTCTCTTTGTCAACCTATACATTTTCATATAAATTAAAAGGAGATAAAATTAAATGCATGAGCATGCATTTAATTTAACATTAATCATTTATCTTTGTCAACCTTTCACAATCTAAAGGAGAAATATATACACACAGCAATAATATTTAAATAAAAGATAGCTCCTGTGAACCATACTAGGCTAAAGTAACAACTGATTCATATCTAAATAAATAGAAGTAACTGCCTTGTTTAAAATAAACTTAGAAGGTTACATTATAATTTCTGCATTAAAGATTGTAACTCACGTTGAAGATTACCTTTTGAAAAAGCAATGTGAAGAATATTTTGAAAAGTATTCAAGGCTCTCTCTAGTTTTTCTTCACCTAATGTAGTTAAACGTGTGTAGATACCTCTACGATCATCTTCACATATATGTCTTTGTAATGCCCCACAACTTTTTGCTTCGAGCCTACCTACCAGCCTTGATATAGCACTTTGGCTTAATCCTACCATCTCTTGTAATTGCTGTAACCTCAATTGTTTATCGCTTGTTTGAGATAAAAAGTAAAGAACGTAAAACTCTTTTAACGACAGGTTATGATTTTTTTGCAAAGTACTTTCTAGCTCATTAGTAATGCTCATTTGAATATTAGTAATAGATAGCCAATTATATAAATACTCATTTTCTGGGTTGTTTTTCATGCACATTCCACCTGTTCTATCCTATATTATTATAATATAGCACTTTAAATGATTATCGTTATCTTTTAAATATAGTGCTCAAGACTAAGTTCTAAAATACTTCATTAAGAATTAATTTTAATCAGGTTTTAATGGTCAAGCTTTTTGAATAAAGTACGTGCCATATTTATTTCAACTTAAATGGAGGAGTTTTCCCCACTTCTTTTCTATATATCCTTATCCCCCTTATACTTTAATTGTTTTTCCTTATTTTAGAGGAGTTTCTTCTTTTTGTCTAAGATTGAGAAATCTCCACGAAAAAAAACAGTCAAAAATGACTGCTCTTTTTCATGGATGTAGTATGACTGAACAGTATCCCACTTCATTTCCACCCCAGTTWAGTGAAAGCTKGTCTTGATCTGAAAGAGGACCGACACCACTTGGAGTACCGGTAAAAATAATATCTCCTTTCCCTAGCCCAAAATGCYCTGCTGTAAATTCTATAATCGTTTGCAAATCAAAAAGTAAGTCTATAATATTTCCGACTTGTACACGCTCTCCATTTTTAAAAAGAGAAAAATCTAATTGTTTACATGCTTCAACACCTATAAACGGAATAAATTCACTAACAACAGCTGAATTTTTAAATCCTTTAGCCAAAAGCCAAGGATGCTGTTTTTGTTTTAACTGTGTTTGAACATCTCTAAGTGTTAAATCCAACCCAATGGCCATGGCATCTACTATTTCATCTACTTTCATTCCTGGTTCGTACTGCTTTGAGATATGTATGACAAGTTCAGTTTCAAAGTGAATGGAACCCTGATTACTGGGCAATGTAATTGACTGACCATTTGCTTCCACAAGCGAATGAGTTGGTTTTGAAAATAAAATAGGAGAAGTTGGTACTTCATTATTTAACTCTTTTGCATGTAAGGCATAGTTTCGACCTACACAATAGATATTTTTAATGTCTTTCATAATTAAGCTCACTCTTTTCTTTTAAAGAAATATAATTTCATGCTAAAAAATTCACTAGATTTTATTAAGGCGGTCCAAATTGGGGCCGCCTATTACATTATCTTATTTTTAGAGGATACCTTGAATCAGCATAGCGTCTGCTACTTTAAGGAAACCAGCAATGTTTGCTCCGACAACTAAATTGCCAGGCTCCCCGTATGTTTCGGATGCTTCTACACTGTTTTTATAAATGTTTTTCATGATACCGTGAAGTTTGGCATCGACATCCTCAAATGTCCAAGGCATTCTAGCACTGTTTTGGGCCATTTCAAGTGCAGAAACGGCAACCCCACCCGCATTGGCAGCTTTAGCGGGTCCGAATAAGACGCCATTATTAAGGAATATGTCAATAGCCTCAAGGGTGGAAGGCATGTTGGCACCTTCACCTACTGCCTTCACGTTGTTTTTAACCAGCAATTTGGCTGCTTCTTCATCAATCTCATTTTGTGTTGCACACGGAAGGGCGATGTCGCAAGAAACAGACCAGATACCGTAACTTCCTTCATTGTATTCGGCTTCCGGATGCGCAATGACGTACTCACTCAGACGTTTTCTTTCTACTTCTTTTAAGCGTTTAACTGTATCTAAGTTTAGGCCATTTTTATCGTAAATGTAACCATTGGAGTCACTGCATGCAACTACTTTAGCACCCAGCTGTGTAGCTTTTTCGATTGCATAAATAGAAACATTACCAGATCCTGAAACAACGACAGTGCTTCCGTGGAACTGTAAACCTTTATCTTTTAGCATTTCTTCGACGAAGTAAACCGTTCCGTATCCAGTTGCTTCTGTACGGGCAAAGCTTCCGCCATAACTTATCCCTTTACCAGTTAAAACACCTGCGTAATAGCTTCCTTGCATCTTTTTATACTGACCGAATAGATATCCTATTTCTCTTGCTCCAACTCCGATATCGCCAGCCGGTACATCCGTGTCCGGTCCGATATACCGACCTAATTCTGACATAAAGCTTTGGCAAAAACGCATGATTTCAGCGTCTGATTTTCCTTTTGGATCGAAGTCAGATCCGCCTTTCCCGCCGCCGATA
>NZ_JBFUIQ010000126.1:0-10669 GCF_056401795.1 Peribacillus sp. P4_D6 | reverse complement strand
CTTGTTAAGTATACGGATGAAGAGCTCTTACTTTCCTTAAGACAAGTGGTAAAACGCAGTATAGGCTTAAAGAAGATACGAGCACTTAAAGAAGCAGCCAATCGTTCGATTGGTATTCGTCAAGGGGCAGCTATGGCGAAATTAGAGTTGAGAGCTTTATTAGAGAAGTATGATTTTATTCAAATGAAATTCGAAGAATTAGATTATCAATTAGATCAGTTATTAGACCATATTCCAGGTGTCACACAGATGTTAGAGGTGTCAGGGATTGGTCGAGATACWGTAGCAGGGTTTTTCGCAGAGGTCGGCGACCTMAGAGACTATCAACATCCTCGCCAAATTGTAAAATTAGCAGGTTTAAGTTTAAAAGAAAACACATCMGGAAAGCACAAAGGTCAGACCAAGATTACCAAACGGGGACGAAAGAAATTRAGGGCTCTCTTATTCCGGGCTGCCATGATACTGGTGGCAAAGAACAAGGCTTTTAAAGCTCTCCATATATATTACACAACACGTKCTCASAATCCMTTAAARAAAATGCAATCTCTGATAGCYTTGTGTAACAAGCTTATTCGAATTCTGTTTTCAATCGGTAAAAAACAATTTACGTTTCAAGAAGACAAGATGTTAATGGATATCCCTCATATGGCAACATTTATGGTACATCAAACAGTCGCATAGTTCATCGAATTTAAGGTTACACGGTCATTTAATTAACACTCATTTAAAAGTGAAGCACGGATTAGTCGGCAAAGCAACTAACGTGAGGGCTTAGATCCTGTGGGGCAGCATGACCGACATCCACCTCATGGAAAGGTTGAACGAAGGAATGTAGGAGCATCGACTCTGTGAGACATGGGAGGGTTGACCTCCATGAGACATGTGGATATCCTAAAGTGCGATCATAACATTGCTTAAACCAATTTTTTCCTATAATTGGCTAGTTTAGCATACACTTTTTTCGATAAATCCCTACCCTTGAGGAGTGATGCCGAGCTTACATAGATAACGGTTAATGATATGACTATGAAATCCTAAGAATTCTAGAGTAATCGTGAGATTGTGTTTAGTTTATTGAGGGAGGATAGTTGAAGAGTGCTGTTTGACCTTTGTTCAACAATTGGGCCAGACTGTGGAAGATCATTTTAAAAGAAAATTCGATATTTGTCGGTGAGATTTTGAAGGATTGTACTTAAGCTAAAGGACAGAATAGTTGAAGAAGGAAATCAAGTTTATATATATTTTGTCCATCAACTTTTCATTGTAATGTAATCCTTCTTTCTATCGTTTTATAAGATTAAAATGGAATTATTACATCAATTGGGTTCTAACTCCTCCAAAAGTAGCAAGATAAGCGAATAAAAAAGCAGTACCACCACTATAAAAGTGTTGGAACTGCTATATTGAGTGACAAGTTTTTTATTAATTAGAACGTACTTGCTACTTTAACAGCTTTTTCAAGCCCTGCAGCAATAATTTCTTCTGCTTTATCTGGGAATTGATTGTGACCTTCAATCACTACTTTCTCTATATTTTTTACACCGAAGAAGCTCATCATACTTGCTACATATTTAACAGCCATTTCTACTTCAGCTTTTGGTCCTTCAGAATATACACCGCCACTTGCGTTTAATAATACAATTTTCTTATCTCCAATCAGACCTACTGGACCTTCTGGCGTATATTTAAATGTTTTGCCCGCGCGGTTTAAATAATCAATATATGTGTGTAGTACAGCCGGAATTGTTAAGTTCCATAATGGGAATCCAAACACAACTTTATCAGCTGCAAGGAATTGTTCTAAATATTTATCAGCAACAGTTACTGCTTTTGCTTCTTCTGCTATTAAATCAAGTCCTCTACTAGCCTTAAATGTACCGTTAATCATATCTACTCCTACATATGGCAATTCTTCCTTGTATAAATCAAGTTCTACCACTGTATCATTTGGATGTGATTCTTTATAGCTTGCTAAAAAAGCCTCATATAATTTCACACTCACCGCTTGGTTTGCGGGGCGATTGTTTGCTTTTACAAATAAAACTGTTGTCATTCTCTTTTCCTCCTGTTAATCACTCTTATGTTGTTATATATTTATTCACTAAAAAGGGAATCCTATTGTCTTTACAATATCTTTTTAAAACTATATTCCATGTCTCCACCTAGAGCTTCAGCTGTATCACCAGTTTTTCTGAAGTCATGTGTATGAATCTTTTCAAACGGACCAAAGTTTACTTGCTTATAAAATTCAAAACAAGGGAATCCGTCATGTGCACCTTGAATATCGATAGTACCATCTTTTTTGATATGTACAGTTAATAGATAATCAACGGGAGGTGCATATACATTTAATGGGTTGCTAGCACTAGCACTCATTTGAAATTTGACGTCATCTGACCTCCATACAACATCAGTGCACAAAATACCTTCCGTACTAGCTTTTCCTGTTTTTTTATTAACGGAACCATCAGGAGTTGTGATTCTTTCTGTTGTTATGCCAGTATTCGCATATGTGAAGATTTCTTTTTTATAAAAATCTACAACTACTTCTTGTTCAATTCTGGAACGCATAGCGTTTACAGCATATGGTGTAAATTCACGTGAGTCACCTTCGAATTGAATCACGTTTCCTGTTTGAGTATCCTTCTTAGGTTCAGTCCAAGACATTGGAATAAATACACTTGCTCTAACTTTAACAATGTTAGTCATAAGAACCACCTCTGTAATTCTAATTTTATTTTAGGTAATTCATAACTTTGAGCCATTCAGCAAAACAGGCCGTAATTTCTTTCGTATAAATTATTGCTTTCCCTTTAATATTTGCTGCTTGTAAACTTTTACTTAGTATTTATATCTAAATTGTCGTTTTAAAACTGTATTCCATTTCCCCAGCTAGCGCTGCTGGAGTGTCACCAGTTTTTCTGAAATCATGTGTATATATTAATTCAAATGGACCAAAATCTGTTTGTTTATAAAATTCATAGCAGGGGAACCCATCATGTGCACCTTCAATTTGTGCAACACCACTCTTGTTAACATGTATAGTTAATAAATAATCAGCCGCAGGTGCTGCTGCATTTAAAGGATTGCTTGCCCTTGCCCTCATTTCAAAAGAAACTTCATCAGTGCCCCACACAACATTAGTACATACAATATTTTCTGTACTTGTTTTTCCTTTTTTATAATCAATAGAACCATCTGGATTTGTAACTTTTACAGTTACGGTACAAGCATTTGTATATGTGAAAATTTCTTTTTTATAAAAATCAATAATCACTTCTTGCTCTAATCTTGACCGCATAGTGTTTACAGCGTTTGGTGTAAATTCACGTGCATCACCAGTGTATTCGAATATCTTTTCTGTTGCAGGATCTTTAATAGGTTCCAACCAAGCATACGGTGCAAATACACTTCCTCTAATTTTAACGATGTTAGCCATGAGAACCCTCCATAATGTATTAATTTTGTTTCGGTGAATCCAATTTCTTTTATAATTGAACCATAGTCAACTTGATTGACTACATGGTGTATAGTACAATGGATTTCAAATAAAGTCAACCTAATTGACTTTATTTAAGGAGGTTTTATGTATGAATCATGAAGTATTTAGTGAATTGGATCTTACATCACTTTTATCATTTTCCTTTAGTACATCAATTAATGAATTACATGACAGATTGAGTGAATTGGGATTTGGAGATATTAGACCTGTACATGGTTTTATGTTTAAATGCATCACTCCCAATGGAGCAACAGGTATAGAACTAGCCGAATATTTAGGAATTACAAAGCAAGCTGTGAGTAAAATGGTGGATTATCTTGAGAAAAGTGGCTATGTAATGCGCAAAGCTCATCCCACTGATAAGAGAGGGAAAATTATTGTTTTGACCGAACGAGGTTGGTTAGTAGTGAAAGCAAAAGAGAAGATACTAACTGAGATTGAGCAACGTTGGATTGAAAAAATAGGTGCTGAACGCCTGCAAATGCTCAAAGAAGATTTAACAAAATTAGTTTATGAAGAAAATGAAGATAAACTATCATCGAGGTTAAGACCTGTCTGGTAATTATAGAGTATAAAGGGAACTTTTAATCGTGCTTAAATTCGTACTAACAGTACAGCATTCCTGTAATGATAGCACCAGAACCCTTAATCTGATAGACACAGTAGTGATGAAAATAAGCTTGGTTTGGCGATAATTAATAAGAAGAAATCTATCATTAAGGGAGTACCTGTATGGTTAAATTGTTAATTGCTGATCGCGATCAAAATGAACGAACAGGGATTGGCTGGTTAGTTTCTTCGTTTTCGATTCCATTTGATTACATTCTATTAGCAGGCTCAGTATCTGAGGTATTTCATCTAATAGAGGCCGAAGTACCAGATGTTGTTTGCATTGAACTCGATATGATTACAAAGGATACGTGGGACAGCTTTAAGGAGCTGACCAAACGGTACATACAAAAGGTCATCGTCATGACGGCTGAAGCCACATTTGAACGTGCGCTTCAAGGCATCGAGCTTCATGCCTATGATCTATGGGTAAAACCTCAGTCGCCTGACCATATCAAACGAGTATTAACCCAGTGCTGCAAGGCCGTTTCAAAAACTGAGGAGAAACAAGAGCCATCGGCTCAAATTGAGGTTCCTTCCGTATCTTACAGTTCTCTATTCGTACATCAAGAAACGTTAGGCGCCAATTTCCGATTAATGCTGATGCAGTTGGAAGATTCGAAGAAACAACCTATACTGCTATCTTTTTTACAAGAATATCCATTTAAGAACCGACCGGTTGTATTGCCGCTAAGCGACATGATCGTTTCTGTTTTTTCATTCGATAACCAGCAGCCACAGCCACTCAAACAATTAAAGCACATAGGCAATCGGATTCTAACCGAATGGGAAGAGCAGTTTTCGGAGCCCATGTCACTAGTTTGATATGATACTAATGACCCGTTGCTTTCGTTAAATGAAAAATATCTTCATGCGAAGCAAGCGCTAGAAATTCGTTTTTTCAAAGGATATCGGCAGCTTTCGGTCATTGAGGATAAGGTGAACTGGGTTATGATCGATCCGTTTTTAACCCCGTCTGAACAGCGCGAATGGATTGACATGCTGAACGAAGGTGACAGGGACAAAATTAAGCAGTGGATGTATAAAGAATTTTTGAATAAGGAAGATCCCTATCCCGAGCCAGGTTTATTGCGAACCCGGTTAACAAGCTTATTAGCCCAAGTCCGACGCTTCATGAAGTCATTTTACCTTGACGAAGGGATGCTTGAGAGACGTTATCATCAAGTATTTGAATCCATCCTTTACAATCCGATTCTATATCGGATCGTCCAGGAGTTATTGCTGTTCTTATATGAAGTTCTTGATCGGGCAAATAACAATCAAGAAAACGCTCGTACAGATGTGATTGAGCAGGCCATCCGGTACTTTGAGGAGAATTTTACTAACCCTGAGCTAAGGCTTGAAGACGTTGCGAACCAAGTAAACAGAAGCGCAGCGTATTTTAGCTCGCTCTTAACAAAAAAACAAGGAAGCTCGTTCCGACAGCTATTAACAAAGACACGGATAAACGAAGCGCAGCGTCTATTGATAGATACAAAACTCTCGATTCAAGATGTAGCAGATAAAACAGGATTTATAAATGCAAATTACTTTAGCAAAATTTTTAAGGAAAAAACCGGTACAACCCCTCGTTCATTTAGAAATCGTAAAAAAGTATAGAAATCTAAAATAATTATAGTTTTCAAATGTAAGCGTTTTACATTACACTTTAAATTCGAAAAAAATTAGAAAAATTCAAAAAAAAGACGTCTGTTTTCAATCGCTTTCCTTCTCTAAACTAGAGAAGTAGGAAGTGTCCCAAAAATCAAATATTGAAAAGGGGAAAGACGCTTATGACCGAAAAAAAATTTAAGATGGATGACGCTCCACTTAACAAGTTCCATATGAAAATTACAGCGCTTACTTTTGGCTCAAATTTCTCTGATGGGTATGCTCTTGGGATTATTGGAGTGGCTCTTACTCTCCTTAGCCCACAAATGGAACTCAATTCGATGTGGGTAGGACTAATTGGAAGTTCTGCTTTGATTGGACTCTTTTTCGGTAGTCTAGTACTTGGAGGGTTATCTGACCGCATAGGCAGACAGAAAATATTCCTGCTTAACTTCTTATTGGTCACTATAGCTTCGTTGCTGCAACTATTTGTGGATGGTCCCGTAGAGTTGTTAATTTTGCGGTTACTGATAGGTTTTGCTCTCGGAGGCGATTATGCAGTCGGATCGACTTTACTTGCCGAGTTCGCGCCTAGAAAGTATAGGGGGTTCTTACTGGCTTCTCTAAATGTACTCTGGACGGTAGGTTACGTCTCTGCAACCATTGTCGGATATTATTTAGGACAAGCTGGTCCGGAATCATGGCGTTGGATGCTTGCTAGTGCTGCAATCCCTGCATTCATTGTGCTGCTACTGCGAATCGGAACGCCTGAATCACCACAATGGCTCATCAGCATGGGACGTATTGATGAAGCACGCCATATCGTAAAGAAGTATATCGGCCCTAATGCGGAAATCGACGAAACTATTATTGAGACTCAAAATAAAAATGGCTTTCGTGCTCTTTTTAACAAAAAATTTCGGAAGCGAACAGCTTTTGGAAGTCTATTTTATGTCTGTATTGTCATTCCGTACTTTGCCATCTACACATTCCTACCGTCTATCTTAAAAAGTATGGGTTTAGCAGAAAACTTCACTGTAGACTTGTGGTTAAACATATTCCTAATCTTGGGTTCGATTGCTGGTCTTTGGCTTATGGAGAAATTTTCTCGCAGAGGTTTCACGATTAGTACGTTTGCAATCCTGACCGTCTGCTTGCTTATGCTTAGTATTTTTCACGAACCTAAAATTTTAGTAATTCCGATTTTTCTGGCTTTTACTTTTATATTATCAGCAAATTCAAATCTTACGCTAACATATCCGGCCGAACTTTTCCCAACCGAAATTCGCGCATCTGGGGTTGGTTTTGTGACAGCGTTCAGCCGAATTGGTTCTGCTATCGGGACATTCCTCCTGCCCCTTAGTATGAACACTATAGGGTTGGATGCCTCGATGATTGGAATGACGGCTATTCTGTTAATTGGTACTATCATTTCGATTGCCTGGGCACCGGAGACAAAGTCACTCTCTTTAAGCGAGGCAAGTAATCCTTTTAATGAAGCAAGTAATTCAAATTCAAACTTAAACCCCTTGAACCATAAGAAGATTAATTGACATGAAAAAAGGAGTACCTCTCCAATTCTCGAAAGAGAGGTCTCGTTGCGAAATTTTACTAATCCAAAGGCTTAAACATTATAAAAGTTAATGTTTTGTCAAGCTGCACAATATAGGAGATGAGTTTATTATGAAAACACAAGAAAAAGTAATGATAACTGAAGATGATTTTAGTATCGGGGATTTGATTTCAGTAGCAAGGCATCATGCCCCTTTGGAGCTGTCTATGAGTGTAAAGAAAAGAATTAGCCAAGGAAGGGATATAGTCGAGCGTTTTGTCGAGGAAGAGCGAGTCATATACGGAATTACGACCGGAGTAGGAGAGAATTCAAAAATAAAAATTTCAGCCTCTGATTCGAGAGAATTGCAAAAAAATATAATTATGAGTCATGCTTGCGGTATGGGCGATCCGTTGGAGAAGGAAATAGTAAGGGCAATTATGGTGATGATGATCAAAAATTTATCCCTTGGTTATTCTGGTGTAAGACTTGAAACGGTAGAGAGATTAGCAGAGATAGTGAATAAAGATGTCATACCATTCGTCCCTCGAGAAGGTTCCCTAGGTTACTTAAATCATCAGGCACATATCAGTTTGGTCCTTTTGGGTATGGGTGAGGCCTATAATCAGGGCGTACTAACAGATGGCGAGACGGCTTTGAAGAAGGCCGGAATCAAGCCAATCGAACTGCATGAAAAGGAAGGGCTTTCTTTGATTAATGGCACGGTAGATATGACTGCAATTGGCGCTCTGGCCGTTTATGATGCCATTAATGTTCTTAAGGCGGCAGACATTGTTTCGATAATCAGTTTTGAGGCGCTGAAAGGTACATACTATGCCTTTGATCCCAAAATTAGTAAAGTAAAACGTCATCCTGGACAAAAAAAGACAACTGATAATATTCATAAGCTGATAGAAAACAGTGAGATCACGGAAAAATTTAAAGATTACCGCACACAAGATGCTCTTAGTATTAGATCCATTCCACAAGTGCATGGAGCTTGTAAAGACGCTGTTGATTACGTTCGGACGATTGTGGAGAGAGAAATGAATTCAGCCTCAGATAATCCGTTGGTGTTTGATGATCAAGAGGGTGCAAGAGCGATATCCTCTTCTAATTGTCATGGAGAAGCGATAGCCTTAGCCATGGACTTTCTGGCAATCTCTCTATCTGAATTGGCCAAAGCGACCCTCTCTAAGATTCTTCGTGTTTAACTTAATAAGTATTTATTCAATGCTTGTTGTAAAGTTCCCAATGTTAGTGCTTTTTCATTTAATCTCATTCCTACGTTTATCATATTTCTAACCACTTCAGCTCTTAACCCGGTAATCACAGTGGTACATCCCATTAATGAAGTCCCGTCAATAATCTTCATTAAATGATCAATTACTTCAGTCTCCATTTCCATAATTCCAGATAAGTCCATAATCAATGTTTGAATACGTAATTTTCCAATCTCCATTAAAACTTTTTCCTCGAGAATATTCGTTCGGTAAAGATCAACCGCACCAATTAAAGGCAAAATACATACAGTGGGTGTTATTGGTATTATAGGCACCGAAAGATTTTCAACCAATTCTTTTTGAGCCATTATCAATGAATCTTTGTATTGAGAATATGTGATAAAAAAAACATTTAAAAACCTGTCTACTTGATTATTTACTTGCTTTTCTACCGAAAAAAATTCTTCAGTTAAAATCTTATTCGTTACCTCGTTATATTCTTGTAGGAACTTCCACAAGGTTCTTCGAATGGCTTGCACCCACTCTAATTTGAAAGATAATGGAATTGCGTGTGTCGCCCAAGCTATACCTTCTTGTTTAGCAAATGATTGAAGTTCTTGTTTTTTACCCTCAATAATGTATTGAATCAGCAAATGGGCATTATTTATCAGGTCAATATTACCGACCGTTAAAATTTCTTCAATTTTTTCTTTCACATTAGATGCTTCGTTTAATAATGAATCTTCAAAATCCTCTTTATTTTCTTGGATGAATTCCAGTAATTTATATGCATCTAGTGACCCCTTCATCATTTAATCCCCCTATTTTTTTATATGCCAAAACTACAATTACCCTGTTATTATCATTACTAAACCCGTTTACCTATAGCTTCTAATTTAAAGGGAAATGAATGTATTTATGTTAATTAATATTGTGAAGGATTTCTACTTAAACGAACGGGTGCGTTAGTTCATTTTTTATAAAAAAAAATTCCAATTAAATAGGATTAGGGCATGTTTTGATTAACCTTTTTCAAAAAATGCCCTTTCTATTTATTCATTTAACAAGGTTTTTGATAAAGCCCTGTATTAATGTAGGTTTTTTTTTGCCCCTTAAACTTCAGCTGTATTTTTTTACTAAAGTCAATAATTTAAAAAGGAGTGAATTCTTTCTCAGTTATGGTAAGGTGGATTAAAATGGTAAATAAGAAGTGGATCCATTGATGTTTCAAAAAAAGATGACTCTACAAGTAAAAACGAAATCAATTACTTGGAGTTATGTGGCATGTATTTCGGCACTCTTATACGCAGCACCACATCTTTGGTGGGGGATGGGAATATCTGTAGCTTCCCCGGGCGACTTTAAATCATTCCCCGATAACTTTTGATAGCTATTGGATTTTGGGTAATGGGTTTCTTAGCGGTTCTTGCAGCACTCTTGGCTCTTTCTTTTATACAACCATGGGGTCGAAGGATTCCTCGCTTAATGCTACTAATACTCGGTTGGGTTGTATCAGTCGGGTTGATATTTTGGGGTCTCGGTTTTTTTTATCTAAGTTTTTTTATAGAAATTGGTCGTGTGATATCTTCCTTACAGTTTACGTATCAAGATTCAAATATACAACCTATAATTCGGGGTTACATTTGGTATTCATATCTTTAGTTTGAGGTATCTCGCTAGGTCTTACCGTCCTTCAGTATCAAAGAAGAACTCATGTACAGAGTGAGGAAGTTAATAAATCTATATCTATAGACAACTAAGTGTGCGCAGTACGTATCGAAATCACATTTATTTAATTTTTTAGAGTTTCGAGGTAAGTAACGTCGAAGTTCGTTAATATTATGTAGTAACTTATTCATGAATCGTGCACGATTGTGAAATTAAAGGTTGCTTTACTTCAAAAAGAGAGTTGCTTTGGTATTATCCCCTTCAGGTAGACAGAGAAAAAAGAGAACATGATAAAATGTTCTTAACTGTCAATCTGGAGGGGATTTTTTGTATGGCAAAGAAGGGGCAAACGTTTCAAGCGTATACAGAAGAAATAAAGAGAGAAGTGGTTCGTCTGAAAGTGGAGGAAGGTTGGTCATATCGCCAGATTCGTGAGCGTTTTGGTATTAAAAGTGATGCACAGATAGCCAGCGTTTTGGTATTAAAAGTGATGCACAGATAGCC
>NZ_JBFUIQ010000125.1:0-10806 GCF_056401795.1 Peribacillus sp. P4_D6 | reverse complement strand
GAATATCTCATTTCATTGGCAAATCAACTTAATTTAGGAGACTCTTTTCGCCTATTAAACCATCTCCCTAAAGATCAAGTACGAGAACAAATGACCAATGCAGATATATTTTGCGCCGCGAGCTTAGAAGCTGCCGATGGAGATGTAGAAGGTATTCCTAATACATTAAAAGAAGCTATGGCGATTGGAGTACCAGTGATTTCGACCAATCATGCCGGCATCCCTGAATTAATAACAAATAACAAAGAAGGGGTTTTAGTACAAGAAAACAGTGTAGATGAACTGGCAGATGCTCTTGAATTTATGCTGACGAACAGAGAGATATGGGAAACATATACAGTAGCGGCACGTCAAAAAGTAGAACAAAACTTTAACCTCGCCCAACAACTTCAACAACAAGCTGAATTTTATGATGAACTTGTAGCCCCTTATAAAGTAGGTAAACGATATTTAGTAACACCGTGCCAAATAGATAAAAAAGTTTTTAAGGAGACTCCACAGCCTCAACAGCAAGGTAAGTATGATGGCGAAAGGATAGCGCCTAGAAAAAAAGCCGAATTAGCMAAAAAAGCCCTTATTTATATGCAACAGCTCCAACAGCTTCAAGGGCTTCAAGAGCTTGAAGAGCTTGAAGAGCTTCAAGAGCTTCCACAGCTTCAAGAGCTTCCACAGCTTCCACAATTCCAGCAGCTTCCACTGCTTCAGCAGCTCCAACAGCTCCAACAGCTCCAACAGCTCCAACAGCTTCAACAGCTCCAACAGCTTCAGCAGCTCCAACAGCTTCAACAGCTCCAACAGCTTCAAGAACTTCCACAGCTTCAGCAGCTTCAGCAGCTTCAACAGCTCCAACAGCTTCAAGAGCATACTAAGTATAAGGTCAAAGATGAACTTGTAGCATCTAATAAAAAAGACAAAAAAGCTAAAATTCAACAGAAGGCTAAAGGTAATGATGAAACAATGGAATCTCGTAAAAAAGAAAAAAAAAATCAAAAAGCCGAAAAAGTAAAAAAAGCCCTTAATAAAATTCAACAGTTTCAACAGTTTCAACAGCAGGCCATAGATGAGCAGTTAGGAGGAGAACATGGAGGACTTTAAAACCATTACTGTTACCAAAGGTGAAAAATCTTTGGAAATTCACAATCCAACAAGCTATCCGCTGATTGGAATGGGAGCTCAAGGTGCAGTTTTTCAACTTTCAGAAGATAAATGTGTAAAAATCTATTCAGACCCAGTACAAGCGAAAATGGAGGAAGAAGCTCTTGCAGCTGGAAAACATCTACCCTTTATGCCTTTGATATATGATACAGGACCAAACTATATAGTCATGGAATATTTTAATGCCCCGACCTTAAAAGAATATCTGAGAAATTGTACGTATATCCCTGATTCTATAGTAAAGAAACTTCTCTATATATTAAAGGAATTAAAACAAGCAAAGTTCACCATGATAGATGCCCCTCTACGCCATATTTTTGTAGTCGATAATGAGGAACTTAAGGTGATTGACCATGTGAATTCCTTCAAAAGGATACACCCTGTACCATTAAAATTATTAAGAGATTTGAAAATAATCCTTTTAAAGGACTCGTTCCTAGATCAAGTGAAAAAGCTTGAACCGGACACCTTCAATGAGTGGGAGGATTATTTCAATCAAAATAGTTTGGACTTTAGAAATATTCCAGTCCACTCAGGAGGTTCAGGTAATGGAGTGAAAGTGGATAGTGCCATAACACAAACCCTCATTGGAAAAGGGCATCAAGGTGCTGTTTATCGAGTGTCTGAGGAGACTTGCGTCAAACTTTACGGAAAAACTGAACATGCAAATCAGGAAAAAATGGTCCTTTTATCAAGTCAAGACTTGCCCTTTATACCGAAAGTCTTTGAAACAGGACCCAATTATATTTTAATGGAATATCTATTAGGACCAGATTTAAATACGTTTCTTAAAAAACAATCTGTACTTTCTGAGGACATCACAAAACGGTTACTCTATATATTGAAAACAATGGAAAAATCAGGTTTCAAACAAATTGACGCCCCATTACGACATATTATTATAACCAAGAATGGTTTTAAATTAGTCGACCATGTGTACTCTTTTTCACGTGAACAAAAAAGACCTCTCGAGTTATTTAAAGACCTGCGGGAAAGAAATTTTTTAGATGCCTTTTTAGAACAAGTAAAGGCGATAGATCCCGGTACGTATGCTGAATGGACAAAAACACCAATCCCATTAGATGAAAATGAAAATACCCTTGTATAGTCATAGTTATCTAACCGTAACCGAGCATATAAAAAACCGATGATGATTTCGCATTCACCGGTTTCCAAGATGGTTTTAGTATTAAGTGCTAGTTCACAGCGGGTATAAGAGTGAATAACCTCATGAGGCTTAAAGCCAAAAAGATAGCATGAATTGGTGGTTTACGAATAAAACGTAAGTCTCTCTTCAATGAAAATTTTGAGTTTATTTCCTCTTTTTATCCGTCATGAATTCTGTTCTGTTGGTGTAAAGATTCGAAAGTATCAATGTATAAATAATGATAATCAGTGTTTCGAAAAGGTGTCAGAATCCTAATGTAATAGAAAGGATTGGAATTAATGCTATGAACATTTTAGTAACAGGGGCAGCAGGATTCATTGGTTTCCATTTAACAAAACGTTTGTTAGCCCTAGATAACAATGTAATTGGAGTAGACAATATTAATGATTATTATGATGTTATTTTAAAAAACAATCGACTGAAGATATTAGAAGAAAACCCTGATTTTGAATTCCACAAAATGGATTTGTCAAATAAAGAAAAATTAAATCAATTATTCAAAGACAGAACCATTGATATAGTCATTAACTTAGCAGCCCAGGCTGGAGTACGTTATAGCATAGAAAATCCGGATTCTTATGTTAATTCCAACCTTGTTGGTTTTGTCAATATCTTGGAGGTTTGTCGACACAATAACGTAAAGCACTTAATTTATGCATCCTCTAGTTCTGTATATGGAGCAAATACTAATATCCCCTTCTCAACCAAAGACCCAGTGGATCATCCAGTAAGTTTATACGCTGCCACTAAAAAGTCTAATGAATTAATGGCTCATACGTACAGTCATTTATATAATATTCCAACCACAGGACTCCGTTTCTTTACGGTGTATGGCCCATGGGGGAGACCTGATATGGCTTATTACTCTTTTACTAAAAATATAATCGAAGAGAATACAATAAAGGTTTTTAATAATGGAGATATGAGAAGAGACTTCACTTATATTGATGATATTGTTGAAGGAATAGTCCGGTTACTTGAAAAACCACCGGTTCATACTATTGGATGGGACAGAGCTAACCCTGATTCAAGTTCAAGCTATGCCCCATACAAAATTTATAATATCGGTAACAATAAACCTATAAAATTAATGGATTTCATTAACACATTAGAAAAACTAATTGGCAAAAAGGCAAAAGTAGAATTCTTACCAATGCAACCGGGAGATGTTAAGGAGACATATGCAGATATTGCCGATTTACATGCTGATGTGGGGTTCCATCCTTCAACAACAATAGAAGAAGGTTTAGCTCATTTTGTAAATTGGTACAAAAAGTACAATAAATAAGGAAAAAGAAGGTGTTGTCAAACTTCAATGTTGCATATTAGGCAGCACTGATCAATAAATTTAAAGTTTAATATGTAAAAACCCAAAACCAAAGAATGGGTATATGGACGAATAATGCAAGTGAAAAAGATAAATTAAAAATTTTGTAAGTTATTAAAAGGAGAAAGTAATTTGAATCCTGAAAATATGAAAACTCCATTGGAAGTTCTTTATGAGTATAATTTKTCAGATTTTCTCATGACATCCATTAAACGAAATTCTACAAAAAAGCCTCTATTCAAATTAAATCCTCTGTTTGAAAACTACTTTAAAGTTTGTTATGAAGACCTGCCATATAAAGACATTTATAAAGCCGATTCTATGTTCCCTCAAGAATTTCACAAGCAAGTGAAACAAATTGCAGAACGGGAAAAGAGAAAATTTCTTATTAAAGGGACTGAGGTGAGATGAAAACCATTGCTTATTTTGTAAGTGAAAACATTAAAACACACCAACGTTTTATATATAATCAAATCGTAAAAATAACTAACTATCGCACAATCGTAATCGGCCCATTCGACAATGCCGACCGTACAGAATTCCCCTTTGAAAACTACTATAATATAAACAAAATTAAAGATCTAAAAAAGTTCTTCGAAGAACAAGATATCATAGCCATTCATGCTCATCACGGCTCACACGGACAAGAGATTTTGCCTGTATGTGAAAAATATAATATTCCTTTGATTGTTAGCATTAGAGGACGAGATGGCTCGGACAGACCGGAAATTTTCGAAAAAAATGCTAAGCGATATTCAGCATTAAATAAACATGGTGCACACTATTACCCTGTATGCCAATATCTTGCAGAAGGATTAAGAAGGTTAGGAATTCCGGCTAAGAATATGCATGTATTATATGGTGGTATCGAATTAGATCTTTTCCCTTATTCTAACCGCACTCTTCCTACAGTAGGCGAAATAAGAGTTCTATCGGTAGGTAGACTTGTAGACAAAAAAGGATTTGTTACTCTTATAAAAGCATTTAAACGTATTTATACAAAATATCCAAATGCTAGACTGCATATTATTGGAGCAGGTGAAGATGAGAAACGAATTAAATCCACCATTGCAGAATATAACCTTAAAGATGTTGTGATTCTTAGAGGAGCTATGGATTCAAAACAGGTTTCGGACGAATTGAAAAAAGCCCATATCTTCTGTCTAGCAAGTCAGACAGCTAAAAATGGTGATATCGAAGGTATTCCTAATGCCTTAAAAGAAGCAATGGCTAGCGGTTTACCTGTCGTTTCCACTCAACACGCAGGAATCCCTGAATTAATTGAACACCAGAGAACAGGATACCTAGCTTCAGAAAAAAATGAAATGGAGTTAGCGAAAGGCATACAATTCTTTATAGAAAATCCAGATGTTTGGACCGACTATACGGAAAGAGCACGGAAAGTCATTGAAGAAAAATTTGATGTCAATAAACAAATTATTGAGCAACAAARACTATATTCTCTTGTAAATACAGTGAAAACAGAAAATGCAACGAAAAAGAAAACTAAAGCGGAATCGGAAAAAAATACGAATACGGAAACGGAAAAGAAAACGAATACGCAAACGGAAAAGAAAACGAATACGCAAACGGAAACGAAAAAGAAAACCAAAGCGGAATCGGAAAAGAAAACGAATACGCAAACGGAAACGGAAACGGAAAAGAAAACTAAAGCGGAATCGGAAAAGAAAAAGGAAATGAAAAAGAAATCGAAAACAAAAACGAAAACGGAAAAGAGTAAAAAGAAAAAATAAATCAAGTTAGGAAACAGCAGTGCGTGAAGGAAAAGAAGAATAAATGACACTCTTCCAAAGTATTGGTAGGTAAAATGATTAGAGTGTAACCAACAACTTTGGAGGTAGCGCGCATTTGGCGATGCTACCACGTCCGTTACGGGATGAAGGACGAGAAAAGGGAGCTAATGCTCTAGGAACGATGGTTAGACTTCATATTCAATTGATCGCTTGCAATGTGTACTACGATCAAAAAGAAATGCCAAACAAAGCAAAAACATACAGGCAGGAAGGAGCTGTATTTTCATGGACTGGAAGTCTTTATATACTATTTGGACTAGTTATCCCAATTTAAATAATGAAATGCGTTTAATGCTTGAAGAAATGAAGGATGATGAAATATCACTTGAAGACGCCTTTTATAAAAATTTGGAATTCGGGACAGGTGGTATGAGAGGGGAAATGGGTCCAGGTACGAATAGGATGAACATTTATACTGTGCGTAAAGCGACTTTAGGACTTGCTGAATATATTCAATCGTTTGGGAATGAGGCAAAATCCAGAGGAGTCGTAATTGCTTACGATTCAAGACATAAATCTCCCGAATTTGCATTGGAAGCAGCCAAGACTTTGGCCACAAAGGGAATTAAAGCTTATGTATTTGATGAATTACGCCCTACCCCACAGCTCTCTTTTTCTGTACGTAAGCTGAGTGCATTTGCAGGGATCGTCATTACAGCAAGTCATAATCCGCCTGAATATAATGGGTATAAAGTGTATGGTCCAGATGGGGCACAACTACTTCCTGAGGCGGCGGATCAAGTCATTAATTACGTGAACGCGATTGAAAGTGAGCTTTCCATTGTAGTGGAGGAAGAAGAAGCCCTAAAGGACAGAGGGCTCATTCAAATCATTGGCGAGGAGCTGGATACTGCTTATAACGAGCATTTGCTCACTATTCCGGAAGATTCAAAGTTAGCAGATGAAATCGATGTAAAGCTCGTGTTTACACCGCTTCATGGTACAGCCAATAAATCAGTAAAACGTGCTTTGCATGATCTAGGATATCGAAATGTCCATATTGTTAAGGAACAGGAATTGCCTGATGCTCATTTTCCTACTGTTAAAGTGCCTAATCCAGAGGAACATGATGCTTTTGAATTGGCCATTGCGCTGGGGAACCGTGTTAATGCTGATTTATTGATTGCCACCGATCCGGATGCGGATAGGCTTGGAATTAGCGTGAAGAACAATGCTGGAAATTATGTCGTATTAACAGGCAACCAAACTGGCGCTCTCTTTTTGGATTATTTAATTTCACAAAAACAAAAGAAAGGGACCCTTCCTCAAAATGGAGTCGTATTAAAGACCATCGTGACTTCAGAAATAGGACGGGCGATTTCTGAGCAAAATGGTTTAAAAACTGTAGATGTTTTAACTGGATTTAAATACATTACAGAAAAAATCAATGAATACCAGACAAGTGGAGAACATTCTTTCCTGTTTGGCTATGAAGAAAGCTATGGATATTTGATCAAAGATTTTGCTCGTGATAAGGATGCCATACAGGCTACTATTCTGGCAGTGGAAGTCTGTGCCTATTACAAAAAGCAAGGTAAAACGATGTACGAAGGTTTACTGGATGTATTCGATAAATATGGATACTATATGGAAGATTTACGGTCGTTGACTTTAAAAGGAATTGAAGGTACGAAGCAAATTCAAGCGATTCTCAATGAATTCCGGAGTAATCCACCAAATCAAATCTCTGGTCATCAAGTCGTGATTCAAGAGRATTATCTCAGCAGTAAAAAATACATGTATGGGACAAATAGGGAAGAGGACATCAAACTCCCAAAGTCGAACGTATTAAAATACTTTCTTGAAGATGGGACATGGGTATGTTTACGCCCTTCCGGAACAGAACCTAAAATAAAATTTTATTTCGGTGTTCAAGGAAGCTCGATGAAGGAAGCTCAGGGAAAATTATCCGCCGTTACGACAGACTTTATGAAAAGTATCAATAAAATGCTTTAAAGAAGTACCCTCATTCAGAGGATTTTCATAAAAACCTAGAGTCAGCATTCAAGAAATGCTGACCTTTTTTTGTCCATTAATGGATAGCACCCATCCTTTCGGTATCATAAAAACCCTTCTTAAAAATCAAGAATTCCGGCGGGCCGAATTAAGTTTTTGTGGCTGAATAGGGTTTATCCAAACATGTTCAGGGGATCGGGGGCTTATGCGGATATGTATGACCATTAGACACTAAATGAAATATTGAGCATATAATATACTATTCCAATCCACCAAATCCCCCTATGATGTAGCCTTGCTGATACCGTATGACGTTACGTAGTACAGTTGTACAGGCCCTAGGATGGGCCTTATGAAAGGTGCTAAATAGGGAGGGTTTTTTTAGGATCCTCATCGGCACTCATGTTGAGGCCATAATGTCTTAAAAAGTAAGACAAGTACATTGAAAATCATACATAATCGTACATTCAAACAAAAAACTGCCTATATTAACTATGGCATAGTAATGTTATAAAGATATATTTATATAGCCCTGGAACCCGAACTGGTTCCCTACGGTGTCTCCATCACTTTCCGGTGGACCTGGCGAAATCATAAAGGAACTGGAGTAACCGTCACTCAGTCCTTCGAGTTGCTATAGGGACAGCAGGTTTTGATATTCATTACTGAACATAAGAAGCAGGGAAAACAACTAAAAGTTGTGATTATATACAGTTGCTGTGATTTTTGAAAACAGGGTATTAAATTTAAAAGTCATGGAATAAAGTATTAGAGGTCAAATGGAGCCTGCTTAGTTATTTTTTTCTATATTCGCTTCATGATCAACTTTCTTCCCTTTTATTCTTTAGAAGCAGGGAAAGAAAGTTGCTGTCTTTTTAAAAGAAGTTCATGAGATTGTCATTTTCTTTTTTTGAAATAAGGTCTATTCCCTGCGAAGGTGAGTGAACATGAAAAATAGAATTAAAACAAAAGTGATAAAAATAATCAGTGGAAACAAGGTAACTGGATTAACTGTTCAAGTTGCAGATACTCAAAGAAAAAGAGAAAAGGGCTTGATGTTTGTCGGGAAATTACCCGAAAATGAGGGGATGTTATTTGTGTTTTCAGAAGAAATATATGGTGGATTTTGGATGAAGAACACATTTATCCCTTTATCCATTGCTTTTCTTGATTCATATGGGGAAATTCTAAAAATACTTGATATGGAACCTTGTATAGAGGATTATTGCCCTACCTATGATCCAGGAATTTTTTATTATTATGCAATTGAAGTGAATCTTGGTTGGTTTGAAAAGAATCAAATCAAAGAAGGGGACTATGTAAAGTTTAATTGATTCCTATCCCCACCTCTAGTTCTTGGAGGTGAATTTTTAAAAATGGGTATTTATATTGATTATGCTAGGAAGATTGTGAAGAGTTTTACTTAAGAACATGGTGTTTTCCCTTCATTACCGAAAGCTCAGCAGCTCCTATTCTTATGCAACTAGAGAGGCAGGTTTCTTGAAGGGGCAACTTATATTTAACTTTTCTCCGTTCCTAACAAAGGCTACACCCAGGCCTTGTAGTAGTGGAACCGCACCATACGTCATGAGGTTTTTAAATTATGCCAAGCCATATTCCTCAGTTATGAATTCAAAAGAAGTTTGACAGCATGATTAATAAATTTTGAGTAATGGAGAAATTTCACCCAAARATCTATTCTGTATAAAACAAATCTTCTATATGATGAACTACAATTTTAATATTTCAATATAAAGAAGTAGATGAATTCAAAAAAGCCTTCTTAAAAAAAGAAACCGAACTCAAATGACCGGTTTTCTTTTTGATTATGGCTCTTTTTTGGAGCGGAAGTGCGAGACTCCTGCGGGAGCAGCGGGACAGGTGAGACCTCACAGGCGTTTACGCCGAGGAGGCTCACCGCCCGCCCCGCGGAAAGCGAGCATCTGGAGGGGAAATCAACCACACCTCACTACTTGGTAAATAGCAACAAAGTATGTGAAAAAAGCCTTGATTATTGATGTTTATATACTAATCGCCTTAATAAAATTTCCAATGGGCCATTCAGATTATTTTTTTCAATAAAGTCGCCAAAATGACAGAAAGGGACCAAATTCCTACTGCAATCATAGCCGCTATACCGTTACTCACACGCCCTCCTAAATCAAGTGCAACTGGTGATAGAAATAGCACGAGCATTGCCTCATTCCAAACATAGAAAGTTAATGAACGTTTCCCTAAAGCCATTAAAGAATGGCTAATGTAYCCAGGATTTTTTAACCTTGCCCTTCATTCCATGGGGAGCCATGCAGCAAGAAAGCACCTATCCTTGGCGTTTGTAGATCCTTTAACATCTTATGCTGCCTGCTTTTGTTTCTGGTCTAAGCGATGACTCAGGAAAGTTAAAAGACTTGCCAAGATAGCAATCAGCCCCCCTACCCATGTGACACTCATCAAATTTCCCTGATGGTAAACAATTCCGCCTAATGCGGAACCAAAGGCGATACCGACATTACTTGCCACAGGCATCAGTGAAGCAGCCAATCCTGTAGCTTTAGGTTGATAAATACCGGCTAGGTCTATCAAATATAGCTGGGTAGATGTTGTTAAAAGGATGGCCATTAATGACATCAAGCTAATGTTAACCAAGCCAAAGATAAAATTATCTGTCGTCCAATATAAACTGATCAGGACAACTGCTTGGACGAGGAAAACAAACCTGAGGCGTCCGATGGCATTGTAGCTGGCAATTTTACCAGCGAGTATGTTGCTGAAAATGGAAATGAATCCGTAGCCAAACAAGATCCAACTGATTGAACCACTTGGTGCTTCCATTCCTTTCAGGATCGGAACAAGATACGTATAAACGGCATACGTCGCTCCAAATCCAAGCGATGGAATGAAAAAAGCCATTAAGATTCGCGGGTGTGTCAACAAAGAAAATTGATCACGCATTGAGCTGCGGAATGGACTGTGCATAGTAGGCAAAATGAAGAAAGATGCCAAAAATGCAATAGCTCCGAGTAAAGTCGTTAACAGGAAGGTTGCATTCCAGTCGTACCTTTCAGCGATGACAGTGCCAATTGGTACTCCGATCACGTTTGCAAGTGTAAAACCACCGAAAACGAATGAAATAGCAAGTCCACGTTTCGCGATTGGCATGTTTTCACTGGCAACGATCATGGCAAGAGAAATTAAAACTCCTGTTACAATCGCAGTCATCATCCGAAGTGCAAGGAGCATGACGTAGGTCGTCGAAATCACGCACAAAGCATTCAGGATGATGAACAAACCTATCAAAAACAACATCCATTTCCGTTTTGGAAAATGGCTGGTTGCCGACATCACGAGCGGTGTGGCAATGGCAAACGTAATGGCAAACGCAGAAA
>NZ_JBFUIQ010000124.1:0-11035 GCF_056401795.1 Peribacillus sp. P4_D6 | reverse complement strand
GGAAAAAGAGAACGACCATCAACAAGAAATCGAGCAGTTGAATGAAACGATTAGCGTTGTAACCCAACAAGAAAATAAATATAAAGCCGAGATTGATAATTTAGAGAAATCCATGTTCGAACTTTCTGAAAAGGAAAATCATCATAAACAAATTATCGAAAACTTTAAACATAAAATTGAAAATTATACTCAAATAATCGGCCACCTATCCGAACAGGAAAGACAATATAAAGTGAACATTGAGAATTTGGAACAGATGATTACCGATCTAAGGGAAAAAGAGAACGACCATCAGCAAGAAATCGATCAGTTAAAWCAAACGATTAGCGWTGYATCCCAACAAGAAAATAAATATAAAKYSGASATTRAAAGTTTAGAAAARGCYATGATCGAACTTTCCGAAAAGGAAGAGCAGCAGAAAAAAGTTATCGGCAACTTTAAACAGGAAAATGAAAATTATACTCAAATGATCGGCCAACTATCGGAACAGCAAAGTCAATATAAGGTGGAAATTGCAAATTTAGAACAGATGATTATAGATTTAAAGGAAAAAGAGAACTACCATCAACAAGAAATCGATCAGTTAAATCAAACGATTAGCGTTGTACCCCAACAAGAAAATAAATATAAAGTGGAGATTGAAAGCTTAGAAAAAGCCATGATCGAACTTTCCGAAAAGGAAAATCATCATATACAAGTTATCAAAAACTTTAAACAGGAAATKGAAAAATATAATCAAACGATCGACCACCTATCCGAACAGGAAAGTCATTACAAAGTGAACATTGAGAATTTGGAACAGATGATTTCCGACCTAAAGGATAAAGAGAACTACCATCAACAAGAAATCGATCAGTTAAATCAAWCGATTGCCGTTGTATCCCAACAAGAAAATAAATATAAAGCCGAGATTGAACGTTTAGAAAAAGCCATGATCGAACTTTCCGAAAAGGAAGAAAAGCAAAAACAAGTTATCGACAACTTTAAACAGGAAATTGAAAATTATACTCAAATAGTCGGCCAACTATCGGAACAGGAAAGTCAATATAAGGTGGAAATTGCAAGTCTAGAACAGATGATTATAGATTTAAAGGAAAAAGAGAACTACCATCAACAAGAAATCGATCAGTTAAATCAAACGATTAGCGTTGTATCCCAACAAGAAAATAAATATAGAGTGGAGATTGAAAAATTAGAAAAAGCCATGATTGAACTTTCCGAAAAGGAAAATCATCATATACAAGTTATCGACAAATTTAACCAGGAAATTGAAAATTATACCCAAACCATCGACCACCTATCCGAACAGGAAAATAAATATAAAGCAGAGATTGAAAACCTAGGGCAAATGATTATTGATATTAAAGAAAATGAAGATAACCATCAACAAGAAATCGAACAATTAAATCAATCGATTACTCTTTTTTCAGGGCAAGAAAATAAATATAAAGCCGAGATTGAAAACCTGGAGCAAATGCTTATTAATTTTAAGAAAAATGAAGATAACCATCAACAAGAAATCGATCAGTTAAATCAAACGATTGCTCTTGTTTCGGAGCAAGAAAATAAATATAAAGCCGAGATTGAATATTTAGAACAGACGATTATCAATTTAAAGGAAAATCAAAGTCAACAACAACAAGAAATCGATCAGTTAAATCAATCGATTGCTCTTGTTTCGGAGCAAGAAAATAAATATAAAACTGAGATTGATCATTTAGAAAAGACGATTATCAATCTAAAGGAAAATGAAAATCAACGTCAACAGGAAATCGATCAGTTAAATCAAACGATCGCTTTTGTTTCGGAGCAAGAAAATAGATATAAAGCAGAGATTGAAAACCTAGAGCAAATGATTATTCATTTTAAGGAAAATGAAAGTCAACATCAACAAGAAATCGATCAGTTAAATCAATCGATTGCTCGTGTTTCAGAGCAAGAAAATAAATATAAAGCCGAGATTGATCATTTAGAACAGACGATTATCAATTTAAAGGAAAATGAAAGCCAACATCAACAGGAAATTAAGAACTTAACCGGTTCCATAATAGATTTAAAAGATAAAGAAATTAATTATTTAAAAAAAATGGAAACTACAAGTAAAACGGTAAATGATCAAAAAGCAAAAGAAATACATGATAAAGATGAACGAACAAAATATATTAAACAACGAGAAAAAAATCATTTGCAAGCAACAGGAAAAATGGAAAAACCTTTTAATAATAATGGAAAACAACAGCAAGTTGGAAATACTCGTGTTAATATGGGAAATTTCAATTCGCCAAATAACAAAGAAGTAATTAATCAACCAAGTGCGTTTCGATTCTCGAATGAAACAAACCAACAAAAAAATACAACCCAAAATTTTAATATGCAAACATCACATAGTCAAATATCCTCTCCCCTAAATAAACCGAGTTACACAGAAATTGATCGAACTCAACAAAATTATAATTCCGGGATCTTGTCATCGTATCAGAAAAAAGATTACCAAGATACTACATTTAAAAACACTAAGTCAGATTCATTTTCATTAGATATGTTTTATAAAAATCATCCTTTATATAATTTACATTCTGGAGCGCAAAAAACAGCGATAGATCCCTTTAAGAATTTTAGAAAGCATTAATAATAACCATTATTAAGAGTATATGTACCCTCACTTTAACTCATGGAACTACAAACAGAAACTTAAATACCACTTTCAACCGAAGATCAAGGATTGTGATATCCCCCCCTAAATATCACGTCCTTGAATTTTTCTTACTAATGAAAAATCGTTACAAAAGGAGAGATAAATGAAGTGAAAAATCATCCTTTAATTTCAATAATTTTTCCTGCCAAAAATGAAGGGGAAAATGTGAAAAACACTCTCGATTCATTGTTTTCAAGTGATACAGATTATTCCTTTGAAGTGATTATTATAAACGATGGATCATCAGATGATTGCTGCGATTTTCTTAATACCTATAATCACGCAAACCAGGTTAAGCTTTTTGAAACAGATGGCATTGGAGCTGCCAGCGCACGAAATTTAGGAGCAACAAAAGCTTCTGGAGAATTCCTGATTTTTTGCGACGCCCATTTACAGTTTGAAGATTTGTGGATCGATCATATTGTAGAACCCCTGCTTACAGGAAAATCAGATGCAGTAACCCCAGCAATCGCTTCGTTTGGCAATTCCGATTTCATTGGCTATGGTATGACCTTAAAGTCAAACCTTAGAATTAAATGGAACTCTAAACAAAATGGCCTCTTTGAAACTGCCGTATTACCCGGAGGATGCTTTATTATCTCAAAAAAAGTGTTTGAAGATGTTGGCGGATTTGAAACCGGATTTAAAACTTGGGGACATGAAGATGTAGAGCTTTCTATTAAGCTATGGCTGTTTGGATTTCGCTGCCACGTTTCGCCTAATGTAAAAATAATCCATCTATTCAGAAAAACTCACCCCTATGAAGTTAGCTATGATGAAGTTTATTATAATTTATTAAGGATGGCCTACTCTCATTTTAATACTCATCGCATACAGAAGTGCAAAAAACTCATGATCCATGTAAAAGCAAACCCGATTGAATCCCAAGTGCTCCTTGATGGAGTTAAAAAGCAGCGACGGGCCTACTTTCAAAAACGAAAATATGATGATGATTGGTACTTTGCCAAATTTAATATAGATTTCTAGTTTTTACAGAGCGCCCCATCTTTCCTAAGAGAGTCATGTCGTTTTTATAATTCCTTTCTAAATAAATCAAAATGATGAAAGGTGTGAATGTAAATGAAAGAACTATTTACAAATATTTATAAAAAAAACATGTGGGGAAACTCTGAGTCTGTATCTGGTACGGGATCATCACTTACTCAAACCAAAACACTCATTCAGGAATTACCAAGCATAATAAAACAACTTCAGATAAAAAAAATAATAGATGCACCATGTGGTGATTTTAATTGGATGAAGGAAATATACAAAAATACAGAATTATATATTGGGATTGATATCGTCGATGAGATAATAAAAAGAAATAAAAAAGAATATCCAATAAACAATGTACAGTTTTTTCATATGGACATTACAAAAGATCGTCTGCCTACAGGTGATTTAATCCTCTGTCGAGATTGTCTTGTACATTTTAGTTTTTCTGATATTCATTTAGCTTTAAACAATTTTAAAGCAAGCCAGTCGAGGTATTTATTAACGACTACATTTACTAACCTTACGTGTAATCATGAAATAAGAACAGGAAACTGGCGCCCTCTTAATCTAGAGATTGAGCCATTCAACTTTCCAAAACCTATCTTGGTTATTAATGAGAATTGTACGGAAGGAGAAATGAACTATACTGATAAATCACTAGCTTTATGGGATCTGAATATCATCAATTTTTAAAATATATTTCTCTGTTTCCGCTTCCGCATGATATTATCCCCTTAGTTAGACAGTGTAAAAAGTCCATGAAATAACATGGATGTTAAACTACTACTTGGATAGATCTTATTATGCCTAAAAAAGGGGATACATATCAATTTCCCAAGGAATTAAAGGTACAGGTTGTACAAAATTATTTGTATAATGAGGGTAGCCAATGGATTGGTGCGGAAATATTAAAATACACACGGCTTTTCAGACTTAAGCTGGATAAAGCACTGTACCAAACAAAGGCTTAATAAACCCCTTGTAAGGGCTTCCTCGTATAATACTCGATAGGATAGTAGTTGTGCCTTTTGGTTAGCCTTCCCCTTTTTGCTTCATGCCCTTAATAAGTACTTCTGCCACCTCAGGGCGAGTAAATTCCGGTGGTGGAGTAATACCCTCATGCAGCATTTCCCGGACTTTCGTTCCACTTAAAATGAACCTATCGTCAGCAGAATGAGGGCATGTCTTCAACGAAGCCATATTCATACATTTTCCACAGTAAARGCTATGTTCAAAAAACAATGGTTTAATACCTATTTCTTTAGGGTCAAACTGGCTGAAAATTTCTTGCGCATCATATGTTCCATAATATTTTCCTACCCCAGCATGATCACGGCCGACAATAAAGTGTGTGCAACCATAATTCTTTCGAACAAGCGCATGAAAGACCGCTTCCCTAGGGCCGGCATAACGCATTGCTGCTGTATAAATTGCAAGTCGGACTCGGTCCAATGGATAGTAATATTTTAATAAAATTTGATAGCTTTCCATCCGTATATCTGCAGGTATATCATCCTTTTTCGTTTCACCCACAAGAGGATTCAACAAAAGCCCATCAACCGTTTCTAATGCTGTTTTTTGCAAGTATTCATGGGCTCGGTGCACTGGATTTCTAGTTTGAAATCCGACCACAGTATTCCAACCTAAGTCTGTGAACATTTTTCTAGTTTCTTTTGGACTCATATAATATTCTTCAAACGGTATATGTGAAGGCCTATTTACTAGAAAAATAGGCCCAGCAATATAGATATCCCCTTGCTCAAATAGTTTTTTCACCCCAGGATGATTATCGTCCATTGTTTTATAAACTAGTTTAGCTTCTTCCAGTTTATCGTATTCAAACATTTCTTCTACCTGAATGACCCCGCACAGTTCTCCCTCATCACTATATAGAGCCACTTCATCCCCCGCATTAATACTCTTCGCCTCTTCCTTTGTTACAGGAAGAGTAACCGGAAGCGTCCATGGTTATCCGTTTGCCAGATGCATATATTTTAAGACGCTCTGGTAATCTTTTTCCCCCATAAATCCAATAAGCGGACTAAACCCACCATTTGAAATCATTTCCATATCCGAAATAATCCATTTTGAGATAGTAAGGGGCGAAAGGGATTTGCACTTTTCCAAATATTCTTTACGGGCAATTCCCGTTAATTCACGATTAATAAGCTTTCCGCCATGTGGTTCAATGGTGGTTTTTTGAACATCCATATATACCACCTCTATCATTTGTACTTCCATTGGGTCTTTTTCAGATCTAAATATTGACATCCCCTAAATGCTCATTATCTTTTAAGAAGTTCATGATCTGCTGCACACATTCTTCAATAGAATATTGACTGGTTTCAATAATGATTTCAGGGTTTACCGGTTCTTCATAAGGGGCTGAAATCCCTGTGAATTGAGTGATCTCTCCTATTCTGGCTTTCTTATATAACCCTTTGGGATCTCGTTTCTCACAGGCTTCTAAAGGACATTTGACATATATCTCAAGAAATTCACCCTGTTGTACCTTTTTTCTGACAGCTTCTCGGTCACTAATATAAGGCGAAATAAACGCGGCTAATACCACGATCCCGCTATCGACAAAAATTTTGGCAACTTCCCCTATTCGGCGTATATTTTCCTTTCTATCTTCAGAACTAAAACCAAGGTCTTCATTTAATCCATTCCGTAAATTATCTCCATCTAAAATATATGTCGAGATCCCCTTCTCATGCAGTTTTCCTTCGACCATATTCGCCATGGTTGACTTACCTGAACCTGATAAACCTGTAAACCAAAGAATAAAACTTTTATGTCCATGTAAAGCTTGCCTATGTTCTTTTGTAATGGAAAATGAATGATGATGGATATACCCATCTTGACCCATATTATCTCCCCTTTACTTTTTCGTTATGGAACAGGATTTTTATTATTTCGGATGACATACACTAATGATACTGTCCAGCCAATTAATATGAGCATATAAATAACGGAAGACCAATGATCAAGAACCGTCCAAGTGTTAATCAACGTTCGTGCATTCGTCAGAATAATGAATCCCCCTACAAGGACTCCCAATAAATAAGATGGCAATTTTGTAACGATCCAAGCAGCGATGGGTGCGGCAATAATTCCCCCTGCCATTAGCGCAATTACCCAAAACCAGTTCACTTCCTGCCAGCCTAATGCAATAAGAAACCCCAATGTTGCAGAAACAGCAACAGCAAACTCACTCGTATCGACCGTACCCACTACTTTTCTGGCAGGAACACCTTTTTGAGATAATAGGACAGGAGTTGTAATCGGGCCCCACCCTCCCCCACCGGTGGCATCTGCAAATCCAGCTATTAACCCCAAAACGATTGATTTTTTTCTTGATATATTAATTGATTTTCTTTCATTTCTTGTTTTAGAAATATTTAAAAAACGAAAAAGTACATATACGCCAAGAATAAATAAAAAGATCGAAATATAAGGTCTTACTACATTTCCTGGTAAATTACTCAAAAAACACGCCCCTGAAAATGCCCCAATTGAACCAGGAATGATTAATTTTAAAAGCGCTTGACGATCAACGTTCCCGAATTTCATATGAGATATACCAGAAGCAGCAGTAGTCACTACCTCGGACAGATGTACAGAAGCAGAAGCCACTGCAGGTGCAATTCCAAATGTCAACAACAGCGATGTTGAAGTAATCCCATAAGCCATACCTAAGGATCCATCAATTAATTGAGCCAAAAAACCGATAAATGCGAATATGATGAGCTTTCTCATGTTCCCCTCCTACATAAATACGTAATTCTCATAAAGGTGCTTTGTCGCATTGTAGCCAATCCTAAACACATTGAAATAATACATTTTTTGGAGGTATCTTTTTAATTTTGTTTAAAACATCAACATAAAACGGATGCTCGTCTGACATTTTATTTAAGTAATACTTAACAAAAAATATTGATTTTTCCAGACTTTAAAGTCATGTTCGAAAAAAGGAAACAACCAAATATTGATAAGATGGAGATTAATCTCTATAAGATATGCAAAAACACCCTTACTTGCTATAGACGTATAAGTCAAATAATTCACTTTACCGCTTCCCCTAGACAGGGTAATTTCAACCTCAGCCAAAACAATACTTAATTTCCTAACCCGAAAGTAATACGAAATAATAAAATTTCTTCTATTAAAATAGGAAAAGCCCTTGTTAAAAACACAAGGACTTTCAACTTTAGCGAAACAAGGCTAGTTGCATATTGAGTATGAATTTATTGTTTTCTAAAGTGCCTTAACATCAATTGTCTCATGTTAGCTTTGTGTCGATTAACAACGAGACTAGTTTCTTCTTTGATACTAACTGCATGCTTACTCGAGCCCATTTGTGGATGAACCCTATAAAGTAATAAAGGTTGAGACAAAAACTGTATGTCAAATTTTTGTACGATCCTTAACCATAAATCATAATCGTGAGTATATGGAAGTGTTTCATCAAACACTCCAATTAGATCAAATATCTTCCTATTAATCATTACCGTACAGCCATTAATAATATTTCCCCTGCTCATTGTTTTAATTAATTCAAATTTATTAGGCAGATGTATACCCAAACTAGGAGTGATTATTTTACCATTTTCATTTATACAATAATAAGAAGTATAACTAAATAACGCTCGATTTTTATTCATAAAGTCTAATTGAACTTCTGTTTTCTCAGGGTAAAAGATATCATCTGAACTGAGCCAGCAAAAATAGTCACCTGTCATATTTTTGATGCCCATATTTAATGCGCTCGCTGTTCCACCGTTTCCCTTTTCGATGTATATAATTCTATCTAGATACGGAGTGATTTTATCTGAATATTTTGTAGAGCCATCATTCACAACGATAATTTCAATATTTTTATATGTTTGGTTCATCAAACTTTCCAATGCTTCATCAATGTAGGAGCAATTATAAAACGGAACAACAATAGATACTTTCTTCACATTCACCCTCCTTCAAAGATCAATGACACTTAAACACCTTAAAAAGAAGCAGATCTATACTCCTAATATATGAGAATAGTTTAATAATGGTATAGGCTTAAGGGTTTTCTAAAAATTTACAGTCTGGATTTTCTTGCCTTAGTGCTTCAATTAAATATAGGGTTGACATTTCATTTGCTTCCAGAGAAGAAACAGGATCAATCCATGATTTTCCTATATGGTTTTGCCATGCTAAATGAAGAAGATAATCGGGTTTCACTTTCATTTTTAACTTACCAACATTTTTCCTTGTTTAATAGATCACAAAGCTCTTTCTGAACTTGACCATTTCCGAAACTCTTTCTAGACACAGCAGTAACAGCAAAACCTGCGTTTACAAAGTGATTACACGCATGCTGACCGGTGAACCCGCTTGCCCCCATAATTAACAATTTAGGCATCCGGCTCATCACTTTTCCATCCAACTTTTTAAATCCTTCAACATATGTTCAAAAGTAGGAATCTGATAATAGAAATCGTTCCTTGTATTTTTTATTGTTCGATCCAGTACGATGTTTGAGTCGGGTAAAATCTCAACGTCTGTTTTATTAAAAGTCCTTTTGATTAATTTCAAAAGATTATATTTTGACACTTTATTCTCAGAACCTAAATGATATAAGCCCGTTACGTTATTCTCAATCAATGCTTCAATGGCTTTAGCTAACTCAAGTGTCGTTACTCCATTCCACAGTACTTTCTCATAACCAATAATTTGATCTTTTTGTTTCATGAACCATTGAAACAATCCTATTCCATCTGCTTTTAACTCTGGACCGATAATTGAGGTGCGAATGGTTAAATGTTTATCGCTAATGATTTCTCCCAGTTGTTTTGATTTAGCATAAAAAGAAGTACCGTCAGGAATATCATCCTCCGTATAATTTCCTTTCGTTCCTGAAAACACGCAATCTGTACTAATATGAATAAATTTACCATTGTTCCGTTCAGCTAATTTGACCAGCTCATGTGGCAATAAGCTATTTACCTGAAATGCCAGCTTTGGATTATTGCTCGCATGGTCATTTAATATACCAATACAGTTAATAATTATATCCGGCTTTATAGATTCAATAATTTCCTCCAACTTTGTTGGGTTAGTAATATCTAGGTAGATACTCCCTTTATCTTCGGGGTCCCTTGATGAATAGAACACTTTATACTGTGGATTTTTTTGAAAATATGCTGTTATTACGTGTCCAGCCATTCCTTTTCCGCCAAGGATTAGTACTTTCATTTTAAATAAACCTACCTTTTTTTAATATCTCTTTGATTTCGTCTTTACTCATCAATGCTTTGCTTGAATTGTAGTTCAATAAGTTTACAGGTTTATATTTTGAATAATGTCCTTTATTTCTTCTGAATGGATTGTAGGAAGAATAACAAAGTACTCATCATCAAAAGTAATCGTCGTTTTACTTTCGTATTCAGAGTGGGGGGTTATGCAATTTTTCTCAAAGCCTAATACCTAGGATATCCACTTCAACATTTTCCACATCAGAAGAATCAATTAATACTTGAGCAAGATCAATAATTTTACAGGACGGCATTTTCATTTCGAAAATTTCTCCGCCAATGCTTATAAATGTAGCCTTAAATACCAATTTAATCGCTTCCTCAATGGTTAGTAAGAATCTCATCATGTTCAAGTCAGTTATTCCGATTTTCCCCTTTTCTTTAATCTGCTTTTTAAATACATGGATGACACTTCCATTTGTTCCTAAAACATTCCCACCTCTGATACATACAAATCTTGTTTTCGTGTTTAATGTATTAGCATGGATAATCAATTTTTCTGCCATCGCCTTTGAAAGGCCGTAAAAGTTGGATGGATTTGAAGCCTTGTCTGTAGAAATATTTATAACTAAATGAACATTACAGCTTATTGCGGCTTCTATAACATTCTGTGTTCCGATTACGTTCGTCTTTAATGCTTCTATGGGTTGGTCTTCACAAATAGGTACATGCTTTAACGCTGCCAAGTGGAAAATATAATCAACCCCTTGGCAAGCTTCCAATAAAGCTTCCTTCTCTTTTACATACCCGATTATGAAATGTAATTTCGGATTATTATCAAACTCTTGCTTCATTGTAAATTGATTAGACTCATTTCTTGAAAAAATCCGTATTTCACTCGGTTCAAAATCTAATAACTGCTTAACCAATTCATATCCCTATGAGCCTGTACCGCCTGTTACCAAGATTGTTCGATTCTTAATCAATTTCATGGCCTCCCAGTATTATTTTAAGTACTTTATCTGAAACGTTTTTATGGTTGTAACCTTCTGGAAAAGTCCAGTTCTTTTGCTGGTTAACCATAACCTTCACACAATTGACG
>NZ_JBFUIQ010000123.1:0-11360 GCF_056401795.1 Peribacillus sp. P4_D6 | reverse complement strand
GTACTTGGAAGAGTTGGTCGAGAAACGAGAAAGATCGAAAGCGAATGCCGCCATTGCTGCCACATTGGAAAAACCTGTTCGTAAGCAGTCCACAGCGGCTCCTTTAAGCGATGTTCCTGTTCAAACACCGCGTGACATCAAACGACACGTCCTGAAAAACTATCCATTGGATGTCGTCCAGCCATATATAAATAGGCAAATGCTGATTGGTCATCATTTGGGGTTAAAAGGCAAAGTTACCGAATTGCTTAAGCAAGGGAATGAAAAAGCAGTGCAGCTCAATGATCTCGTTGACGAATTGATCGAATTCCTAAAGACGGAACCGGATTATGGTTTGAATGCAGTTTATCAATTTTTCCCTGCTCAAAGCGAAGGAGATAAGCTATTTATATACAACCCGGACAATCATCAAGAGGTTTTGGAAACTTTTGAATTCCCCCGGCAAGATACTAATCCGCATCTTTGTTTAGCGGACTTCGCAAAAACGATTTCCTCCGGGCAAATGGATTATGTTGGTTTCTTCCTGGTCACTGCCGGAAAAGGAATCAGAAAATGGGCAGAAAAACTGAAACTTGAAGGTGATTTCTTGAAAAATCACGCCCTTCAATCACTTGCTCTTGAAACAGCTGAAGGGTTCGCGGAAAGAATTCATCAATTAATGCGGGATGATTTAGGTATAAGCGATCCGATTGATATGTCCATGAAAGAGCGGTTTGCAGCTAAGTACACCGGGCAAAGGTTTTCATTTGGCTATCCTGCTTGTCCTAATCTGGAAGACCAGGAGAAGCTATTCCGCCTGTTGCAACCTCAAGATATTGGCGTGGAATTGACTGAAGGATGCATGATGGAACCAGAGGCTTCCGTTTCAGCCATTGTTTTTGCACATCCTGAAGCTCGTTACTTTAATGTCGATCGATAACTTCATTTAATAAAGGCAGCGGTATTTTTTACCGCTGCCTTATTGCGCATGAAACCCCTTAACTGGTACACCTTAATGGTCAAAAGGAAGGGGATGCAGCACCTATGAAGAAGATGCTAAAATTAATTCTTGTCATGGCGAGTTCTCTCATTATTATTTTGTCTGATGTGGATGTGCAAAACATTCAAGTACATGCAGTTATTCCCGAAGAGATGACACCGTTGCTAAAAAGTAAGGCGAATCAGAAAATCGCCTATTTGACCTTCGATGACGGACCATCCTTGAATACCATGGAGATATTGAATATTTTGGACCGCTATCATGTTAAGGCCACATTTTTTGTTAAAGGTAACGAAGAACCATACGCAAAGAGTTGTTATCAGGAAATGATATCCCGCGGTCATTCGATCGCCCTTCATTCTTATACACATGATTATTCCATCGTTTATCGGTCGACTGAGAGTTTCTTTCAAGATTTGAATAGGCTTGAAACCATGCTGCAAGAGGAGTATGGGATAAAAAGCCGTATTGTGCGCCTTCCTGGCGGCTCGAATAATCGGCTGCGGCATCAGGCGTCAACAAAACTAATCATCAATGGAATCCTTCAACAACTAAAGGAAAAAGGGTATATTTATTTTGATTGGTCCATTGACTCTACAGATGGCTTCAGTCCGTCAATAAGTGAACAACAAATTATTTCTGCTGTACAAAAAGGGACGAAAAATCAAAAGCATGTTAATATCTTATTGCATGATATCAATAGTATGAAAAATACAGTGAAAGCGTTGCCCGATATAATTGAATTCCTTAAAAAAGAAGGATATACCTTTGATACTATTGATGAGACTACGCCGAAAATGCAATTTAATTGATGAACACATTGTTTAACTATAGTAAATTAAGGTATAGGATATTGAGATTACAATGCGAAAGGATTTATCGTCTCTATGATGCCATCATTGTTTTTATCACATGGAACACCGCTATTAGCTTTGGAAAAGAATAGCTATACTCTTTTTTTGAAGGAATATATGCAAACTATGAAGAAACCTGCTGCCATCGTTATTTTGTCAGCACATTGGGAAAATGAAGATCAAATGATTTCTGCAGTGGGGAAGCATGAAGTCATTTACGATTTTGCTGGATTTCCTGAAGAAATATTTCAGATAACATATCCTGCGAGGGGATGCCTGGAGCTGTCAGATCGAATTTTAACCTTATTGTCCAGGATAGATGTATTGGGGGAACTTGATGAAAGGCGCCCCCTGGATCATGGAGCATGGGGGCTTTTGCATATCATGTACCCAGAAGCTGATATCCCGACCGTATCTATGTCCATTAGTCCTTCGCTGCCATTGGACAAGCAGTATGAAATTGGGAAAGCATTGAGGGAATTAAAGGAAAATAATGTCCTGATCATAGGAAGCGGTGGAATTGTCCATAATTTCACACATATTCAGGAAGATATGCATGTTGCAGAGGGATGGGCAATCGAGTTTGAGAACTGGGTCGAAGAAAAAATCATGAAATGGGATTTGCAATCTTTGTTCAATTATGAAAATATCGCCCCTTACAGTACAGAGGCTGTGCCTTCCAAAGAGCATTTCATTCCATTGGTCATTGCAATGGGCTCAGGGGATGACAATAAAAAAGCGGCTCTTCTGCACAGAAGCTTTCAATATGGCAATCTAAGTTTAACAGCTTGGAAGTTTGAGTGAGCTGAAAGGGCTTTCAAACTAGTTAAATTTACCTGAAAAATAATCATTATACAAAAATACAAAAATCTTTTTTTAGCGAAAAAAAGACTTAAATGAGCAAAAAAGACAGTTAAAAGCGATTTTTGACGAATTAAGCAGAAATATAGTTGAAAAAAGGTTGTATAAAGTGGTTTAACCTTTGGATATTTCGACAAAAACATGTTAATATAACATCTGAAAACGTTTTATCCTTTAAAATTTTATTATTCAATAACCAAAGTTATTTATTATATATCTTATATATATCCTATATTTGGGGAAAATTAGAAGAAAGAAATTTGGGGATGGATAAAACGGAATGAAAAAAATTATGAGAAAAATTTGGGGGTTTACAAAATGACCATCAATGATTCTAAGGTATTAGACCACTGGAAAGCTTTTTCGGGTCCAAACCTTGGGTATGTCATGGAGCAATACGATTTATTTCTAGCCAACCCGGAAGAAGTGGATCCGGAACTGAAAAACTTTTTTGAAGTAGCAGGTCCTCCTTCATTCGATGTATCGGCAGAAACAACGACTGTAAGTGCATCAACTGTACAAACTGGAGAAGTTCTTCCAATGGAGAAAATTATGTCTGCAGTGAAGTTAGCTGAAAATATCCGTGCATACGGGCATCTTGCTGCAAATATTTATCCTTTAAAAGAAGAAGCTCTGGACACTGAACAAATTCACTTTGAAAAATATGGCTTGACTGCAGATGATTTAAGGAAAATACCTGCTGACTTTATTTGTCCGGAATCACCTGAAGACGTGAAAGACGGATACGAAGCCGTACAATACCTAAAACAACTCTATACAAAAACGATAGCCTTTGAATTTCATCATGTTAATGACTTGGATGAAAAGCAATGGCTTACTGATATGGTCGAATCTGGAAGCATGTTCCCGGAAGTGGGAAAAGAGAAAAAAGAACTATTACTTAAACGATTGAATGAAGTAGAAGGTTTCGAGAAATTCCTTCACCGCACATATGTAGGGCAAAAACGTTTCTCAATTGAAGGACTGGATGCTATGGTTCCGATTTTAGATGAAATGATTTCACAAACTGTCCAAAACGGAACGGGTAATGTGAATATTGCCATGGCTCACCGTGGACGTTTGAATGTGCTTGCACATGTATTAGGAAAGCCTTATGAGGTCATTTTCTCTGAATTCCAACATTCACCGAATAAAGATTTGGTTCCTTCCGAGGGTTCGACAGGCATTAACAATGGATGGACAGGTGATGTTAAATACCATTTAGGTCTGGATAAACAGATTACTAAAGCTAATATACAAAAAGCAAGGATTACACTTGCCAATAACCCAAGTCACTTGGAAGTAGTCGGTCCAATCGTGGAAGGGTATTCTCGTGCGGCTCAAGAAGACCGTACAGAAAAAGGATTCCCTGTGCAAGACATTTCCAAATCTCTTGCAATCCTGATTCATGGTGATGCTGCATTCCCAGGTGAAGGAATTGTACCTGAAACGTTTAACTTAAGCCGTTTACGCGGTTATCAAGTTGGCGGCGCAATCCATATCATCGCCAATAACATGATCGGTTTTACAACGGAAAGTGAAGATTCACGTTCAACCTTATATGCTAGTGATTTGGCAAAAGGCTTCGAAGTTCCGATCGTGCATGTAAATGCTGATGATCCAGAAGCATGTATGGCTGCTGTGAACCTTGCTAACCTATATCGTGAAAAATACAACAAGGATTTCTTGATCGACCTGATCGGTTACAGACGTTTCGGCCATAACGAAATGGATGAGCCATTGGTGACTCAACCTGAAATGTATGCATTAATCCATAAGCATCCAACCGTAAAAGAGCTTTATGGGAAAAAACTTATTGAATCCGGCGAGTTCACTGAAGCTGAAGTTAAAGCGATTGCTGAGCAAGTGGATACAAGGCTTGCAGATGCATATGCGAAAATTTCCGGAAATAAACCGGAAGCTTCCAAAGAGTGTAATCCTCCTGGGATTATTGAAAAGGGACTTCCAGCCATTGAAACGGCAGTTCCGAAACAAGAACTTGTTACAATTAACGAAGAGCTTGTTAAATGGCCGGAAGGATTCACCCCTAATAAAAAATTAGGAAAGATCTTATCACGTCGCTTGGATTCCTTTGGTCCTGACGGAAAAATCGATTGGGCACATGCCGAGACATTGGCTTTTGCATCGATTTTAAGTGACGGCACGCCAATCCGTTTGACAGGACAAGATTCAGAGCGTGGAACATTCGCACAACGTAATATCATGTTACATGATAGTGTTAATGGAAAAACATATTCACCACTTCACACACTTGAAACTGCCAAAGCTTCATTCGCTGTTCATAACAGCCCGCTTACGGAAACGGCAGTTCTGGCTTATGAATATGGTTATAATGTTTTTGCACCTGAGACACTTGTATTATGGGAAGGCCAATTCGGTGACTTCGCTAATACAGCACAAGTGATCTTTGACCAATTCATCGCTGCTGGCCGTGCAAAATGGGGTCAAAAATCAGGTCTTGTCATGCTGCTTCCACACGGTTATGAAGGACAAGGGCCAGAGCACTCAAGTGCACGACTGGAACGCTTCCTTCAATTAGCAGCTGAAAACAACTGGACAGTTGCTAACTTAAGTTCGGCAGCTCAATACTTCCATATCCTTAGAAGACAAGCTAAGATTTTGGATCAAGAACAAGTACGTCCGCTTGTCATCATGACGCCGAAGAGTATGCTTCGTAATCAGGTGATGGCTTCTACAACAGAAGAATTCAGTGAAGGCGCGTTTGAATCATTCGTAGAAACCAAAACTTTGGGCAAAAAACCTAAATCGGTTGAACGCATTGTTTTTGCAACAGGTAAATTGGCGGTTGAACTTCGTGAAAAAGCGGCAACTGAAAAAAATACGGATTGGTTGCAAATCATCAGTATCGAAGAAATTTATCCATTCCCATTCACTGGAGTTCAAGAAGCCCTGAAAAAATATACAAATCTTAAAGAAATCTTCTGGGCTCAAGAAGAACCTAAAAACATGGGTGCTTGGACATTTGTTGAACCTCGCCTAAATGCAGCGGCTCCTGGCAATCTTTCAGTAACATATATAGGAAGGAAGCGCAGATCAAGCCCGGCTGAGGGAGATCCACTTGTCCATAAAAATGAACAACAACGGATTATGACTCAAGCAATTACACGCAATAATGAGGGGGAGAAATAAAATGGCTGAAGTAAAAGTACCTGAATTAGCAGAATCAATTTCTGAAGGATCTATTGCGCAATGGTTAAAACAACCCGGTGATCACGTTGAAAAAGGAGAATATGTCCTTGAACTTGAAACGGATAAAGTGAACGTTGAAATCATTTCAGATTATACTGGTACACTTTCTGAACATTTAGCAGAAGAAGGCGATACTGTCCAAGTCGGACAGGCTATCGCCATCGTTGATGAAAATGGATCAGCTGCAGCAGCTCCAAAAGCGGAAGCTCCTAAGGTTGAAGAAGCTAAAGCAGAACCAGTTAAGGCTGAACAAGCGGCTCCTGCTAAAGAGGCTCCTAAAGCAGAAGCGAAAGAATCATCATCCACTCAACAAGTTATTGCATCACCAGCTGCAAGGAAATTGGCTCGTGAAAAAGGAATTGACTTGACTCAGGTGCCTGTAGCAGATCCACTAGGTCGTGTACGTGTACAAGACGTAGAAGCAGCAAGTAATGCACCTGCAGCTCCGGCAGCTCCTGCGGCAGCTCCAAAACAAGCTCCTGCAGCTAAACAAGCAGCAGCTCCTGTTGAAGTGAATGATGACCGCATTGAAGTGGTTAAAATGACACGCCGTCGTCAAACCATTGCCAAACGTCTAGTTCAAGTACAATCAGAAGCAGCCATGCTTACAACTTTTAACGAAGTCGATCTTTCTGCAGTCATGGAATTGCGTAACCGCCATAAGGATTCTTTCGTGAAAACAAATGATGTTAAACTTGGTTTCATGTCATTCTTCACTAAAGCGGTCATTGGCTCATTGAAAAAATATCCGTTATTGAATGCTGAAATCCAAGGCGACCATATCCTGAAAAAGAACTTTTATGATATCGGTGTAGCAGTATCCACTGATGAAGGTCTTGTCGTTCCGGTTGTAAGGGATGCTGACCGCAAAAGCTTTGCTGAAATCGAGAAGAACATTTCGGATTTAGCTGTTAAAGCGCGTAACAACAAACTGGGACTTTCAGATTTATCAGGTGGTACTTTTACCATCACTAACGGAGGGACTTTCGGTTCCCTATTATCAACACCAATATTGAATGCCCCTCAAGTTGGGATTTTGGGCATGCATACAATCAAGACTCGTCCAATCGCTGTTGGAGACCAAATCGAAAACAGACCAATGATGTACCTTGCATTATCTTATGATCACCGTATCGTAGACGGAAAAGAAGCTGTTGGTTTCTTGGTGGCCATCAAAGATATGCTTGAAGATCCAGAACAACTTTTACTTCAAGGCTAATAAAATAATACTACCCCCCTGTCATCTTGACATGGGGGTTTTTTTGTTGAACAAGAAAGGATATTTTCATAGAAAAAAAGATAATGAAATTCAAGAAAGTTCATCTCTAATAAAAATGAATGTTTTTGAATGTATTTTTGGATGAATTTGATTATTTTTAAACGTTTATGATTGATTATTCTTTCATTTTCATATATGATGATGATATTAAAGTGAGGTGGGCGAATTGTTGACAACTGAAAGGCACCAGTTCATCTTATCGATCCTTAAAGAACAAGGAACGGTAAAGCTGCAGGAGCTTGTAGATCAGTTACAAGCCTCGGAGTCGACCATTCGGAGAGATTTAGTGCAACTCGAAGAAATGAAGCTCTTGAAACGCGTGCATGGCGGGGCCTCTTTACTGCAAAGAAAAGGCCTTGAGCCAACAACTATGGAAAAGCAATACAAAGCAAGAGCTGAAAAACAACTTATAGCAAAGCTGGCGGCTTCATTCATAGAGAAAAATGATTGTATATATCTTGATGCAGGCACGACAACTGCCGAAATGATTCCTTATTTAAAAGATAAAAATATAACGGTGCTGACAAATGGTCTTATGCATATTCCAAAACTCATCGAATTGGAAATCAAAACAGTGTTAGTTGGCGGAATGATAAAGTTTTCGACAAATGCAATTATAGGAAGTAATGCTGTACAGTTTTTGAATGAATACCGTTTTGATAAATGTTTCTTGGGAATGAACGGCATCCATCAAGAATTGGGTTTCACAACACCAGACCCTGAGGAAGCCCTGCTGAAGAAGATGGCATTACGTCTCTCTAACGAGACCTACGTGCTTGCTGACAGTTCAAAACTTAATGAAGCTACTTTCGCCAAGGTGGCAGATGTAAGCGATGCCATTATCCTTACTGACAGCAATGATGAAGAGGCTGTTGCTCACCTTCAAAAAAATCCAAAGGTAAAGGTCGTGACCATTTAATGATTTATACAGTGACACTTAATCCATCCATCGATTACCTGGTCGAAGTGGAGAGCTTTCAAATGGGCAAGGTGAATCGTACCAGTTATGATGCAAAATTCCCTGGAGGGAAAGGGATCAATGTTTCCCGTGTGCTAAAAAGGCTGGGAAATAGTACAACAGCGTTAGGATTCATCGGTGGACAAACAGGTGAATTTGTAAAAAGGTTTTTAAGACAGGAAGAGATTTTCACGGACTTTACAGAAATAGCTGGAGATACAAGAATTAACATTAAATTGAAAACAGGGCTTGAGACCGAAATAAATAGCCAAGGGCCAGTCATTTCAAAAGGGAATTATCAACAATTATTTAGTCAGATTGAACAGTTGAACAATAATGATATCCTCATTTTGTCAGGAAGCATCCCTCCAAGCGTTCCTTCGGATGTATACGAAGCCATGGCAAGGTCTTGTACCCATAATGGCATTAAAGTGGTGGTGGATACGAGTGGCAAGGAATTACTGAATGTCCTTCCACACCGGCCATTTTTAATAAAGCCCAATCATCATGAACTGGGTGAGCTTTTTTCCACCGAAATAAGTAACATTGATGATGCTAGGGAATATGGCGCTAAATTGGTTGAAGCAGGAGCACAAAACGTTATTGTCTCAATGGCGGGACAGGGTGCCGTGCTTTGCTCGGGTGGAGAATCATATTCCGCAAATGTTCCAAAAGGGAACGTCATCAACTCAGTGGGTGCCGGTGATTCCATGGTCGCAGGTTTCATCGGGACATATGAAAGGACAGGGGATATTTTATCTGCTTTCCGCTTCAGTCTTGCGGCAGGAAGTGCTACAGCCTTTTCATCCGATCTCGGTACATTGGATAAAATTGAAGAGTTATTACCGCAAATTGCTATCAATCAACTAACAGGAGGCTGACTCTATGAAAATTACAGACTTGTTAAAATTGGATACAATCATAATCAATCTGCAAAGTGTTACAAAGCAAGAAGTCATTGATGAACTATCAGGAAAGTTAGCCGAGGCAGAGAGGTTAAATGATGTGGATGGTTTCAAAGCTGCCATCTTAAAACGTGAAGAACAAAGCACAACCGGGATTGGTGAGGGGATAGCCATACCGCATGCAAAAACAAATGCTGTAAAGATACCTGCCATCTGTTTCGGCAAATCGGTCAGTGGTGTGGATTATGAATCGCTTGATGGACAGCCGGCCCATTTGTTCTTTATGATTGCTGCCAGTGAAGGAGCGAATGCAGATCACTTGGAAACTCTTTCCAGGCTTTCTTCGTTACTGATGGATGATAAATTCAGGGCCCGATTGATTTCTGCTTCTTCTGGTGAGGAAGTGTTGGAGATAATCAATCAAAAAGAAATGGAAGCTTATGAAGAAGAAAGTGAAGAAAAGCAATTGAGTAATGGCGCCAGCGGTAACGATAAAGGAGTTAAAATCCTTGCCGTTACAGCCTGTCCAACAGGAATTGCCCATACTTATATGGCTGCCGATGCGTTAAAGGCGAAAGCGAAGGAAATGGGAATTGACTTCAAAGTGGAAACAAATGGTTCAACAGGTATTAAAAATGGTTTAACCGCCGCAGAAATTGAAGAGGCGGATGCCATTATCGTTGCGGCTGATAAGCAGGTTGAAATGGAGCGTTTTAATGGAAAACATGTCATTATTGTCCCAGTTGCCCAGGGGATCCGGAAGACCGAGGAACTGTTAACCAGAGCCATGAATCAGGATGCACCTGTTTACAAAGGAACTGGAAATGGTAAAAGTGATGAAGGTGATTCAGCTAAAGGAGGATTGGGGATTTACAAGCACTTAATGAATGGTGTAAGTAATATGCTTCCATTTGTCGTCGGGGGCGGAATCTTGATTGCGCTTTCTTTCTTTTTTGGAATTGAGGCAGCCGATCCGGCAAATCCGGATTATAATCCCATTGCCAAAGCACTAAGTGATATTGGCGGGGGAAATGGTGCCTTCTTCTTGCTTATCYCAGTACTCGCTGGATTCATTGCTTCAAGTATAGCCGACCGTCCAGGTTTTGCCCCTGGTATGGTAGGTGGATTATTGGCAGCACAGGCTAATGCCGGTTTTCTTGGCGGACTGATCGCCGGTTTCCTTGCAGGTTATGTCGTCTTACTATTAAGAAAATTGTTTTCCAAGTTACCGCAAACACTTGATGGCATTAAACCGGTTTTACTCTATCCTGTATTCGGAATGTTAATTACAGGGTTTATCATGATATTTCTCGTAAATGAACCAGTAACAGCAATTAACACGGGCCTGACTAATTGGCTGCAGGRCTTATCCGGCACGAACGCAATATTCCTCGGCTTGATTCTTGGGGGCATGATGGCTGTGGATATGGGAGGCCCCTTAAATAAAGCGGCATTCACTTTTGGGATTGCAGCCATTGAAGCATCAAGTTTCGGACCGCATGCTGCAGTTATGGCTGGTGGAATGGTTCCTCCTCTTGGAATCGCACTTGCAACTACATTCTTTAAAAGTAAATTCAGTGAAACGGAAAGGAAATCCGGCTTCACTAATTACTTCATGGGTGCTTCGTTCATTACAGAGGGAGCCATTCCTTTTGCGGCGGCGGATCCATTGCGGGTTATTGTCAGCAGTGTTATTGGGTCAGCGACGGCAGGAGCGCTGTCAATGGCTTTTAGAGTAACATTGCCAGCGCCGCATGGGGGTATATTCGTCATCCCCCTAGTCAACCATCCTTTCCGCTATTTGCTGGCGATTTTAATAGGAGCCCTCATTACTGCTTTAATATTGGGAATCTGGAAGAAGAAACAAAAATAAATATACTACAAAAGCGGGTCCGAGATAAATGGACCCGCTTTTTATTACTTACATTCCAATATTTCGATCCAGCCGAAGGGATCGGTTAAATATATACGGTTCGCACCGGGCAACCTCCATCTACTGTAAAAGAAATATACTAAGTCATTAAATGTTGTTTAAATTCGTTGAGTTTTTCAACTTCAAGTGCTGGATGAGCTTTTTTTGCGTAATGAAATGATCCTCCGTTCCGACATGAATCTTAATCGATCCCGATTCGAACCATAACCCGCCATTGGAACTTAATGACAGAGGCTTTTTCACTTCCCGGAACATTAGTATCTCAGTGAAAAACTTCCTTGATTGGTCCTCGGTATTAGGAGATGCTAATTGGTAATGGTCGATTGACTTAAAAAGGAAGTTCATTTTGCAACACCTTCC
>NZ_JBFUIQ010000122.1:0-11433 GCF_056401795.1 Peribacillus sp. P4_D6 | reverse complement strand
AGGTGAATTCACTAGAAGTTAATGCTTCAGGACAATTAGATTTAAATGTATTGTTGGGCTTAAAAGAAGGAAATCCAGGTTTTAACGAAGTGGATGTTCAATTCACAGTGGATAGTGAAGCAGACGATAAACAACTTGAAGAATTAGTTTCAAAAGCAATGGAAATTTCTCCTGTAAGAAATTCACTAGAAAGAAATGTCCAAGTAAATTCAACTTTTAAACGTAATAAGTAAAAAGCTATATGACAGTGCCGATCTTACTTTACCTTGTATAACTAACTTTAAGTGGTAGGGTAACAGCTTGTCTGAGATAATTTGTTAATTCTAGGTAATCGCCAATGTGGTTGGCGCCAGAATCAATATTGTACTGAAAAGGTAACATAAGCAAGCAAAACATTAAATAAGGGCAAGGGTTCTTTTGATCTTTTTCAAGATGTACTGTTGGGAATTAGTTAGGTTGATTTAAATATTGCTAATATAATTCCACGTTACATCTTTATAAAATAACACTTTTAGTGATAAAACTTGGAGGTTTTTATGAACAATTTTCAATCAGTTGAAGCTCTTTTTAAACCATTCGAAATGGGAAATCTGAAACTATCTAATCGTATTTTGATGGCACCTATGACGCGAAACTCTTCTCCAAATGGAGTACCAGGGGAGGATGTCGCTGCGTATTATCGTCGTAGAGCTGAAAAGGGTGTTGGACTTATTGTGACAGAGGGTACGTTTATCAACCATCCTGATGTTGCATCCGAGGTGCCAGCATGGCAGGAGGACGTACCACACTTATACGGAGAAGAGGCGCTAAACGGTTGGTCAAAAGTAGTTGATGGAGTACACGAGGCCGGTGGGGAAATTTTCTCTCAAGTGTGGCACATGGGTGCACGAGGCAACGCTAATGATTACTCAAAACAAGAAATTTCGGAATTGGTTGAAGCTTTCGAACAGGCAGCTGCCAATGCTAAAAAAGTTGGTTTTGATGGCATCGAGATTATGGCAGCCCATGGATTTTTAATCGATCAGTTCTTCTGGGGAAAAACAAACACACGTACCGATGAATACGGTGGCGACATAGTTAAGCGCACGCGCTTTGCGAGTGAGGTCATCGCAGCTTGCCGACGTGCTGTTGGACCAGAATTTCCAATCGTGTTCCGAATCTCACAATGGAAATATGATGACTATACAGCAAAATTAGTAGAAACTCCAGAAGAACTAAAACGTTTCTTAACGCCATTAGTTGATGCAGGCGTTGACATCTTTCATGCCTCTATTCGTCGCTTTTGGGAACCTGCATTTGAAGGATCTGAACTGAATCTCTCAGGATGGATGAAAAAACTGACAGGAAAACCAACAATTACAGTTGGATCTGTCGGTCTTGATGGCGCTGATTTCGTGGATTTCTTTGCTACCGGGGAAGAGGCTAATGGTAAAACCAACAAGATGGGCGATTTAATCGAGAGATTAGAACGTGAAGAATTCGATTTGATAGCGGTAGGTCGCGCATTATTGGCTGACCCTGACTGGGTAAACAAGATCCGAGATGGACGAACAGAAGAATTACTTCCGTTTACGCGTGAGGCAATCGAAAAATTATATTAATCGCGGAGCTTGAAAAATAATAAAGAACCCATTTTGGTTTTTCTCAAAATGGGTTCTTTTTAGTTACATTCAAATAAAGAATCCCATAACATTTCTAATCAATCTTTATTTTAGCCGCAACTTTTTAAAATAGGCATTCTCCGCAATAAGCGTTCATTTTAAAAAAACTACACCCAAATTGGTAAGATGGTGTCTAATAATTGGGGTGTAGTTCGGAGGTTGGTCTTTTTTATTCCTTATTAAGCATTTCGATATGGCCACACTCTAGAAAAGCTGAACAGCTAAATGACGACAATTATCAAGAATACACAATTTAACCGATAAGTTTTTACTAATAGAAACCTTTATCTCGCAATAAAAAGATAAACTAGTGCTTGTCATTAAATGGTATACCATTTGCCTCAATCACTTATTTTGAAAACCAGTTTAAAGTATCTGGATTTTTTACTGAGCAGAATGAAATGCTAGATCAAGAAGTCTCAAAAAGAATAAAAGTTTCAAAAACTGTAGTACCACTAGATTCTAAAATATCATGTATATTTTCATTTTGTTAGATATTAATTAATTACTATGAAAAGTTATCCTTATTAGGTGAAACAATATTAATTGACGAGTCGGAATTCTGATGCTATAATTCAATTATTCAATTATTCAATTGAATAATAAGTAGCGTAAGTTTTATCATGATGATCAGTCATCAAATCATGAATTGTAAATGAAATTTTTTAAATCAAATCCACCTTTAGTAGTTGGATAAATGGTTAATATATTTACCTGTTATAAATGAATTATGTTAAAGTAACTAACCCTTTAAATAATAGGCTTATTGGTGGAAATGAACTTAAAAGGAATTTCCAATAGTGATTGATGGAACAACTGAACTAAATAATAAAAATGGGAGATGAATGATAATGAGATTTGAAAAGAAAACTGTAATCGTAACTGGTGGAGGTACTGGGATTGGGAAAGCAACTGCAAAAAGATTTTTTGAAGAAGGAGCCAATGTAATTATTAATGGACGTAGAGAAAATGTGTTAAAGGAAACGGCTTTAGAAATTGACCACACTGGTAAAAAAGTTTTATATGTAGCCGGTGACATCAGTAAAAAGGAAACTTCGGAGAAACTGGTTAAAAAAGCAGTAGAAGTGTTTGGTGGTGTAGATATATTAGTTAATAATACAGGGAAATTTAATCCAACACCGTTCCTTGATCATACAGAGGATGATTTACAATCCTATTTAGATACAATCGTTAAAGGAACATTCTATCCTTCTCAAGCAGTTATACCAGAAATGAAAAAACGTGGAGGAGGAGCAATTGTAAATACAGGTTCAATGTGGGCAATTCAAGCAGTGGARGCAACTCCTTCATCAGCTTACTCAGCTGCAATGGCAGGAAGACATGCTTTGACAAGAAATTTAGCCGTAGAATTTGCTGGTGATCACATTCGAGTAAATGCAGTAGCACCAGCAATTGTTGAAACACCAATTTTCAATACTTTTATGTCAGAAGAAGAAGTAGCAGAAGTATTGCCAACCTTTAATGAGTTTCAACCCATTGGACGCAATGGTACTCCAGATGATGTAGCAAATGCAATTTTATTCCTTGCGGATGATTCATCATCATGGATTACAGGTATTATTATGCCAATTGATGGTGGAGTTACAGCTCGATTAAGATAAAAATGAAAAAAGGAGGAATCTGGACTTACCCCTGTCAAGTAGACAACTAAAAAAGGCTATGCTGGCATCGATATTCAATCGGTGCCAGGTGGCAAGTCGTTTGGCACTTGTCAGTGAATTTATTCGGTCAGATTGTCTTACAATTACGACGATAAAAAGCTAGTGTTAAATAAATTCATTACAAAAATAAAAGTATAGAAGAAAAAAAGGAGAATACATTATGTCACTACGTGATCAAGCACTACGTATGCACCAAGAAAAACAAGGAAAGTTAGAAGTTAAATCAAAAGTCGAAATTCAAAACGCTCAAGATTTAAGTTTAGCATACTCTCCAGGAGTAGCAGAACCTTGTAAAGTGATTCATGAACATCCAGAAACGGTGTATGATTACACAATGAAAGGAAATATGGTCGGCGTTGTGACAAATGGTACGGCTGTTCTTGGCTTAGGAAACATTGGACCTGCAGCTTCACTTCCAGTTATGGAGGGAAAAGCAATTTTATTCAAAAGCTTTGCAGGCGTAGACGCATTCCCAATCACGCTTGATACAACAGATACAGATAAAATTGTTGAAACAGTAAAGTTAATGGCTCACACATTTGGAGGCATTAACTTAGAGGATATTGCAGCTCCACAATGCTTTGAAATTGAAGAAAGATTGAAAAAAGAAGTGGATATCCCTGTTTTCCACGATGATCAGCACGGAACAGCGATTGTAACAGTAGCAGGACTAGTAAACGCACTAAAAATCGTAAACAAGACAATGAAAGATTTAAAAATTGTCTTAAACGGGGCAGGAGCAGCCGGCATTGCAATCACAAAGCTTCTTTACTCTTACGGCGTACGCGACATGATCATGTGCGATACAAGAGGAGCAATCTATGAAGGCCGTCCGCAAGGCATGAATAAAGTAAAATCAGATGTTGCTTCTTATACAAATGTAAACAAAGAAAGCGGCACGCTAAGCGATGTGATTAAAGGCGCAGACGTATTTATCGGTGTATCTGCGGCTGATGCTCTATCTCAAGAAATGGTTAAATCAATGAATGACAATGCGATTATCTTTGCTATGGCAAATCCTAATCCGGAAATTAATCCGGACGCTGCGAAAGAAGCAGGAGCGGCAGTTATCGGAACAGGGCGTTCAGACTTCCCGAACCAAGTAAACAACGTTCTTGCATTCCCTGGGATTTTCCGAGGAGCGTTAGATGTTCGTGCTTCTGATATCAATGAAGAAATGAAAAAAGCGGCTGTTGAAGCAATCGCTGGTCTGATTACTGAAGAAGAGCTAAACGCAGATTACGTAATCCCTGGACCATTTGATCCTCGTGTAGCGCCAGCTGTGGCAGAATCTGTAGCAAAAGCAGCAATAGATTCAGGTGTAGCACGTATTAAAATTGATCCAGCAATTGTTAAAGCACATACAGAACAACTAACAAAAATCGAGAGCTAATCGCTGGTTGTACCGAACGGTAGGTACATAATGCGGTGCCTTATAAAACTTAAAGTATCAATACACAAAATACTTATTAGAAGGAGAAGATAAAATGGCTAAAGATAGTTTATATCAAAATCAGACATTAATCGTTTAAGAAAATTTAGTAAATTGAACGGTAAGGCATTTCGTGAATTTGTCAACTTTGATCATAAGTTCTTATCTCAAGGGAAATTATCATCTAAATTAAAGGAATTAATGGCTGTGGCAGTAGCTCACGTTACTGGTAGTCCATATTGTATGGAAATTCATGTTAATAAGATATGAAAAATATAGTAATTTTATATTGTAAGCATATAGAGTTAAGTAGTGAAGTAACATGGCAACCTCATATTGTACCAAACAGTAGGTACAATATGAGGTTGCAAAAGCAACTATTAAAGAGGGCGTCTCTCAGCATGCTCCAGAAAATGTTGAACAAGCTGTAAAAGATGTCTGTGGCATCCAACTTATAAACAAATCAAAGCTAGTGAAAATTCGGATAAATCAATGCCTATCACCTTGATAGACATTGGTATTTATTAAAAACCATTCACTTTGAAGTTAAATGGTTTAGATTAAAAGTGAAAGATGGAGGATTTTAAAATGGATATTAGTCAAATCTTTATTATTTTAACACCTATTTTCTTTGTCATCGCATTAGGATATTTAGCTGGATATTTTAAAAAATTTGATGCCATGACATCAAAAGGATTAAATACATTAGTAACTAAATTTGCATTACCAGCCCATCTGTTTGTGGGGATTACAACAACATCTAAGCAAATATTAATTGAAAAATGGCCATTTTTACTTGCCTTAGTCATTGGTATAGTAGGTTTTTATATTGTTTTCCTGTTAATAGCTAAATACGCATTTAAATTTTCATTAACAGGAGCATCAATGTTTTCTTTAAACTCAACCCAACCAACTTTTGCATTTATGGGAATTCCAGTTTTAGGAAGTTTGTTTGGAGCAGATGTGGTTGCGATTCCAATTGCCATTACAGGAATCGTTGTGAATGCCATGCTAGATCCATTAGCCACTATTATTGGCACAGTAGGTCAACGTCAGAATAAAGGGATTGACGAAGAAGAAAGTCTTTTTAAAGTAACTGTTAAATCAATTTTACATGGTCTTTCAGAGCCGTTAGCGTGTGTTCCTTTAGTTGGGGTTGTTCTAGTGCTATTTGGGTTCCATACACCAGATTTATTAGCGAATAGTTTAGAGCAAATTGGTTCCATTACATCGGGCGCAGCGTTATTTGCAGTGGGGGTCACAATCGGAATTCGTAGAATTCAATTTAGCCGAACTGCATTTGGGATAGCGCTTCTTAAAATAATTGTTCAACCAACTGTCATGCTTGGAATTGCGCTTGCAATGGGATTATCTTCAGATGACGTAACAAAATTAATTTTATTAGTAGCATTCCCAGGATCTGCAGTAGCAGCTATGATTTCGGTGAGATTTGACAATCTAGCAAGTGAGACAGCCTCTGCTTTTGTTATTAGTGCGCTTATGTCTCTTGCCTCCCTTCCCTTTTTAATCTCTTGGTTGATGTAAATAGGTTATTGTCATTCAATCAGTTTAGATTGTAAAGAATACTAAAGCATCTGTAGAATAAACTGTGTTGGTAACTGATTGTTGAATTTAATTCTAGTTAATATTTAAATGATGAGTCTGTTGAAAAAAGAAGCAAACAGCTAAAGTACTATGAATTTTACCTGCCCTACGGGCCATTTTTATTCATAATAAAAAGTTAATACCGAATTTTTATAGTATAAAATCTTAAATGTTCGGTATTAACCTTATAATTTTATTCATATTTTGACAAAACTCGAAGTTGTACCAGAACCATTTAGAGTTTATGAAATGAAGTGAGCGTATCTTAGTTGAGAGATTTATTGATAGATAGTATAGGAAAAGGTTTTAGTATAAACATGCCTTTCTATAAAGTGTGCTGTTTTCAAAATAAAATAAATTTTTATATAAACTTTCTTAATAATAGAGGTTATGGGGATTTTATGTGGGATTGGATTTATACCAACATTATTAATACACCTGGTTTTCACCTTTTTACAATAATCACAACATTTATATTATTGAATTTATTGGAAGAGTGATTATTTTTAATCCTCAAGGAAAGCGAAGGCAGTTGATATAAAAGTGATATTAATACAATGAATTTTTATTTTACGAGTGCTAAACAGCGACATAACATTTCATTCTAGATTCCTGATAAGAAAACTATATTATATCCGTAAAGTTGACTAAATTTCTGATTTCAATCACCTCCCCTTCAAGTTTAGATTTTCCTGCTTTTATTTGGTATACTTCAAAATAAGAAGAGATTTTGAGTTATAGTATAATCATCTTATAAAATTTAAAGGTGTGTTGATATGTCTAAGAAGAAAGAGATTATTTTAGCTGCAAATGGAGTTATCTACTCTAAAGGATATCAATCCACTTCAATACAAGATATCCTTGATGCTGCTGGAATTGGAAAAGGTCAATTTTATCATTACTTCTCATCTAAATATGATTTAGGATTAGCTGTTGTAGAGAACCTAATCCAAGAATGGGAACAGAAACTTATTTTAGAAATTTTTCAATCGCAACTTGATCCAATAACTAAATTAAACAAAATGTTAGACAGAACATTGGTATTCCATACAGAAAGAGAGGGGAAATCTGGTTGTCCCATTGGAAACTTAGCTATCGAAATGAGCGAACATGATGAAACATTTCGATTAAAACTACAATATATCTTTAATCAGTGGATTGATTCAGTAGAGAGAACATTAAAGGAACTTTTAGAACAAGAACATCTTCCTTCTACTATTGATCCGAAAAAACATGCTCAATCAATCGTTGCCACGATTGAAGGTGGAGTTTTATTAATGAAAAATCAAAAAGATATAAGTTTCCTCACAAATGTTTTAGAGTTAATTAGGATACAATATCGTCTTTCTTAATGATATGAGACTGTCTCATATCATTTTTTTGTGTATTCCTCATAAATGGTAATAAACTAATAATGTACCAAACGGTAGGGACAGTTTGATTCCAATACATATTACATATATTAAGGATATAAAAGCTTTTGTTGGTACGATTACAATTTCTTGAACTGTTGCTCCGGTACCCATATTGTTACTGAACTACTTTGTGGGGAATATTGGGAACTAGGTGGAAAACACGGAGACCACGAAATTGTATATAGTTAAACAGGAAAAACTGAAGCTAATAAAAGAATATAAACTTACTAAGGGAATACTTTAAAATTGGCATATGTTTTTTACATAAATATTTACAATGTAGTTAAGGGACTATAATAAAGAGTCTATTGCCCTTTTGGGCATGTACTTACGGACAGTTAATAAAAGAATTGAATAGTATAAAATGGTAGTAAGGTGGTGGAGGGAAGATGGAGAAATTAAATTTAAATAAAACGCAAAATCGTGAACCAAACGAAAAACCAAAAGAAGAAATAATATTTTCGCAAATGCCTATTATTTTTTGGATAATCTTTGTATATATAGGAGCATTAGTACTGCAAAATATACAACAGCCCTTATTTTTACCTAGTTTGTTTTTTAGTTTCATTTTAATAGTACATGCCTTATTATATTTTTTCTCCCGTGTATTTTATAAAAGAAATATTTGGTTTTACTTTGTTATACAGGACTGTGTATTGTTTGCTTCTGCTTTTATTTTGCCTAAAGGGTCTCCCGTTGTATTAATTGGTTTACTGCCAGTTTTAATAGCACAAAGCATTGTTATTCTTAAAAATAATATTAAAGTTACAATATTCTTTATATTATCTTATGGTTTATATTGTATTGCTATTGTAATGAATTATGGGGCGAGTGAGCTCCCTATTTTTATTTCCATATTTTTCGTCATTTTGATTATAGTCATATTCTATACGATTATTTATAACAGACAAGTTAGTGCAAGATTGCGTATGGAGTTTTATTTACAACAGTTAGAACTGGCATACCAAAAAGTTGAGGAACTAACTTTATTGAATGAAAGACAACGAATGGCTAGAGACTTACACGACACACTAGCTCAAGGTCTAGCGGGACTGATTATGCAATTAGAAGCTGTTAATGTTCATATAAGAAATGGGAATATTACTAGATCGAATGAAATTATTTCTAGATCAATGCAACAGGCAAGAGATACATTAAAGGATGCTAGAACAGTAATTGATAATTTAAGAACTGAGTCATTAGATGAAATTGATTTCCATTCCGCTGTGTTAGATGAAATAAGAAAATTTGAAGAAGTAACAGCTATCTATGTAGAACATAAAATAAATCCCGTTCATTCTTTGTCTAATTTATCAATGGAATATGGTACATATATACTCCGTGAATCCCTAACAAATATTGCGAAGCATTCAGAAGCAAATAAGGTACGAATAAAGATTGAACAAAAAGATGGGCAGTTATATATGGAAATTTCCGATAACGGAATTGGTTTTGATACAAAAAATATTGGAAAACAAACAGGTAAATATGGCCTTATAGGCTTGCAGGAACGAGTAAGGTTAGTAGGAGGTAAATTATTAGTTGAAAGTACTCCAGGAAAAGGGACAAAATTATATATAACAGTTCCTATTGGATAGGGGAGGTATATACTTTTGAAATATAAAGTTTTGATAGTAGATGATCATTTAGTCGTTAGGGAAGGGGTCAAATTAATCTTAGAGACCAATGATTTGTTTCAAGTGATAGGTGAAGCAAATAATGGTAAAGTTGCATTGGAAATGATTGATGTTACAAAACCAGATATTATTTTATTGGATTTAAATATGCCCGTAATGAGTGGATTAGATACATTAAAAATAATGAATAAACAAGGTATTACTATACCGGTTATTATTTTAACAACATATAATGAAGATGAATTAATGGTGACAGGAATAGAGTTAGGAGCCAAAGGGTTCTTATTAAAAGATACAAGTAGAGAAAACCTATTTAGAACGTTAGAATCTGCAATTAGAGGAGATACTCTATTACAGCCTGAGTTCATGGAAAAACTTTTAAAATTCAAGGAAAAGGAATCTAATAATTATACTAATACTAAAAAGGCTCCTTTAACAGAGAAAGAAATTTTAATATTACAGGCAGTTGCTAAAGGTTTTAAAAGCAGGGAAATTGCTTTTGATATGGGGATTGCTGAACGTACTGTTAAAGCGCACTTAACTAATATTTACAATAAACTTGGTGTTAACTCTAGAGCAGAAGCTGTTGCTATTGCAATTGATCATGGCTTATTCCGTTTAGTATAAATAAATTGCCCGATCGTACATATGGAGCTTGCCCATATGTACGATTCTTTTTTTTATTTAGTCCATTATTATTAGAATGTAAAGAAATTAATGAAGATTTGAAGGGAGTTAAGTATGGCGAATTATCTTTATAAACTAGGAAAGTGGGCAGAAAATCATAAAAAGAAAGTTATAGGTGGAACGATAGGTATTCTCATTATAATTGCTATCGCGGCACTAAGTTTGGGTCCTTCCTTTAGTGAGGATATGTCTATACCGGGTACTGAATCTGCCCAAGCAGGAAAAATATTAGAAAAGGAGTTTCAAACTTCAAAAGAACCAACACCTGGTACTGTCAATCTAGTTCTAAAAGCACCCAAAAATCAAACCTTAGAATCTAAAGAAGTAGTAGATGGCATTAATCAGACACTTGATGAGATTAAAAAGGATAAGTCTGTTGTCTCTGTTGCTACACCTGCAGAACTAGGTAATTTTAATGAAAATAAACAAATTGGATATGTTGTAGTGACATATGATGTCCCAGCAAATAAAGTAACAGAGAAATCAAAGGAAATAATACTGGACAGTATTGAGGAAACAAGAGATGCAGGTATCCAAACGGAGTTAGCAGGCACAGTTGCCTTTTCTGAATTAGAGATAGGTGGAATAACAGAAGTAATTGGAGTAGTAATCGCTTTCGTCATTCTCGCCATTACTTTTACATCCTTTTTAGCAGCTGGTATGCCAATCATTACAGCAGTAGTAGGTTTAGGAATGGGAATTTTAGCAATCCTTATTGGAACAAATTATTTGGATATTCCGTCATTTGCGCTTTCTTTAGCCGCTATGTTAGGACTTGCTGTTGGGATAGATTATGCTTTATTTATTATCTCAAGATTCCGGCAAGAACTTTCAAAAGGGCATAGTTTGCAGGAGGCAGTAGCTATTGCAAATGGAACTGCTGGTAGTGCGGTTGTATTTGCTGGGTTAACAGTTATTGTTGCTCTTTTAGGATTAGCTGTTGCAAAAATTCCATTTCTAACTATGATGGGAATTTCTGCAGCAATTTGTGTTTTATTTGCCATTTTTATTGCGGTAATTTTTGTTCCAGCTATTTTAGGGGTTATGGGGGATAAAATTGGTCCTTCTAGAAAAAATAAATTTTTAGAAAGACTAACGAATAAAAGGAAAAGAAATGAATCAAGTAAATGGGGGGATATTGTTACCAAAAGACCTTGGACAGTTACTATTTTAGGGGTTTTAGTACTTATAATTGTAAGTATCCCATTCTTTCATATGCAACTCGGTCTTCCTGATAATGGAACAAAATCAAAAGAAACAACAGAAAGAAGAGCATATGATTTACTATCTGAAGCATATGGTCCTGGGTACCAC
>NZ_JBFUIQ010000121.1:0-11485 GCF_056401795.1 Peribacillus sp. P4_D6 | reverse complement strand
TGAAAGAGATACCAATGGCGGCCTCAATTATACGAACCAAATGTTCGATTGCTCCAAATGACAACATTTCAAGTTGATTTCGCTTAATAGAATCATGTTTAGAAAGTATCCTTTTGACTTCAAGTTTTAATACTTCTTTTTTTAAAAAAAATAAGACTGTAGGCAAAAGGGTTCTATTTAAAAGATAAACAAAGTTGATTGGAACGGAAGGTRCGAGCCTCCTGCGGGAAAAGCGTGTCGAGGGAAACCCCGCAGGAGCAAAGGGCGCCGAGGGCGGACCGCCCGCGGAAAGCGAGTGCCTGGAGGCTACGTTAGAATTTATTATTATCGGGGTTTGACTACAGCCGGACGCATTCTAAAAGGATGCGTTTTTTTATGTTTTTAATCATCATTTTTTACATATGCAAATCTGAATTGCTTATGAATTAATACATATGTCCTGATGATTGTATGTGTGATATGGGTGAGGACAGATGGCGGTATGGGTGCCATTCATACAATATCCTCAAAGCTGGCATGAAAGTTGCTTAATAAGTAATAAGAATAAAAGTGAGGTGCTAAAATGTCAGAGGAAATTAAGGTTATTGAAAAACGTCAATTGGATAATCCACTGCAAGAATTCCAGGATATCTTAAAAGAAGCGATTCATGTTTTGGACTATCCAGAGCAGGTTTTTGATTTTTTGAAAGCGCCAATGCGTTTTCTGGAAGTCTGTATTCCTATTCAAATGGATAATGGCGAGACAAGGATGTTTCAAGGGTATCGTGCTCAACATAATGATGCAGCCGGTCCAACGAAAGGGGGAATCCGGTTTCACCCGGATGTCACTCCTGAAGAAGTTAAGGCATTGGCCGGATGGATGAGCTTGAAATGCGGAATAACCGATCTTCCATACGGAGGGGCAAAAGGCGGCATTGTGTGTGATCCGAGACAGATGAGTTCATCTGAGCTTGAACGATTAAGCAGAGGGTATGTCAGGGCAGTAAGTCAAATAGTGGGCCCTACAAAAGATATCCCGGCACCAGATATGTATACGAATTCACAAATCATGGCCTGGATGCTGGATGAATATGATCATATCAGGGAATTCGATTCACCGGGCTTCATTACAGGAAAGCCTCTGAGATTAGGAGGATCGAAGGGCAGGGAAAAAGCCACTTCCAAGGGCGTATTATATACACTTCAAATGATTTGTGATTTAAAGGGGATTCCCATTGAAGGCATGCGGGTAATCATCCAGGGATTCGGGAATGTTGGCAGTCATTTAGCATTGTATTTACATGAAATGGGGGCAAAGGTTGTCGGAATAGCGGATGAACTTGGAGGTTTATATGATCCGAATGGATTGGACATTCCTTACCTTTTGGAGAACAGGGACTCTTTTGGGGTCGTTTCGAACTTATACAAAGATTCATTATCCAATCAAGAATTATTGGAAAAAGAGTGTGATGTGCTGATCCCCGCAGCCATTAGCGGAGTGGTGAATAAGGATAATGCAAAACGACTAAAATGTGAAATCCTGATTGAAGCAGCAAATGGGCCGACGACAAAGGAAGCGATCAAGATTCTCGATGATAAAGGTATAGTGCTAGTCCCGGATATTTTGGCGAATTCAGGAGGGGTAATTGTCTCGTATTTTGAATGGTGCCAGAACAATCAAGGTTATTACTGGACGGAAGAGCTTGTAGATGAACGATTGAAGGAAAAGATAACGGCCAGCTTTTTGAATGTCTACCATACTTCACAAAAATATTCCATGAACATGAAAGTGGCTGCTTATATTGAAGGGATTCGCAAAATAGCAGAAGCATCCCAGCTTCGGGGGTGGATCAGGTTCTGAACGAATTAGGGTTTACAAGAAAGGAGGCAATCCGTTGAATTTTGATATTCTTTCCGAAAATAAAGAAAACCAGGCTATTCATCATTATTGCTTATTGTCACAAGATTATAGATATGATGTAACCATTGTATATTCGGCCCAGTTTTTCGGTAAAGCAATGGTGACTTCCATGCAAAGCGGAAGAATGATCCTGCTTTGTGCCAATGATATTAATTTAGATCAGTACTGGGCTCCGACCCTTGGCATTGAACAAGAAGATATATCTGAGTTCCAAAACTTTCTAAGGTTAGTTTTACAAACCCCATTTCATTTTGAAGAATACTGAAGGAAGGAATGATGTAAATGTACGTTGATGTGATTCTTAGCCCTTGTGATGGCAGGATTGAAAAAATTTCAATATCCAAAAATTCGAGATTTTACGAATGGGAACAATTATTTCAGATTAAGAAGGCAGATGGAAGTGTGGAAATCATTGATATTGGTGTCAGCGGGAAAATAGAAACTTTGGAGGTATTGGAGGGCGAACCAGTGGTGGCCGGCGAGGTCCTCGCCTATTTTAAAGAAGATTTATTTGTGACCGGCAGCGATTAATATAAAACGAAAGGCTGTTTTCGCATACTTTGTTGCTATTTACGAAGTAGTGCAGTGTGGTTGATTTCCCCTCCGGGTGCTCGCTTTCCTTGGTGCGGGCGGTGAGCCTCCTCGGCGTAAACGCCTGTGGGGTCTCACCTGTCCCGCAGCTCCCGCAGGAGTCTCGCACTTCCGCTCCAATCAACCTAAAATAGTTTCGTTTTAAAAACAACAATCTTTACGAAAAGAGCCAAACAAAAAGAAGATGATATGATTCATCTTCTTTTTGTTTTATCCGATAATCCTCCACTTCTCTCTTATTATCATGGTCCCCTATACCCCAATTTTGCAGAAACCCGATTCCCAGTTTCCATCACATTCTTAATGAGGAAATCGAGTCTTTCATCTGTCAGGTTAAAACTTACAAAACCAATGCTCACCGCACCGTGAACTTCCCCAAAATGGTTCAATATCGGTACGGCAACAGAACATGTTCCCTCTGTTCTTTCACTGTGACTGATCCCATGTCCCTTCGTTTTAGTCTCTTGCAATATATCCCAAAAAGCTGCTCTTTCTTTAGTTGGCAGAAGAGCATCTACGATTTTTTTCGTTTGATTATATGGCATATAGGCAAGCATCGCTTTATTGGCAGCCCCGATATGCATAGGTACACGTGAGCCAAGCTGGTCATAAACCCGGATTTGGCTCTTTTCACTGTCGATCCTTTCGATAACGAGTGATTCCATCCCGATTGGTTGGCTTAGATAGACGCTTTCCTCCACTTTGTTCATAAGCCTTTCGAGTTCAGGTCTTATTTGACTAATGTAATCCATTTTGTCATACATGCGTAAACCATATTCGAGCCAAATATTCCCCAAACCATATTGTTTGGATTGCCCGTCCTGTTGAATTAATCCATGCAAGGACATTGCCTTTAACAAACGATGCATGGAGCTGACAGGAAGATCACATTCTTGGGAAAGTTCCGTAATTGACAGCCAGTTTTCCGAAGAATTGGATACCAGCACCTTTATAACGTTCATGGCGCGGTCGATTGATTGCATATAAAAACCACCTATCTTTCCATACAAGTTAAATAAAAAGTTAATTTATTTGAAAATTTAAAACATATTGACATTATACCAAAACTAAATTTATAATAAAAGAAAAATTCCTATTGGCGGAAACGTTTTCCGCTATGCGGAAAAGGAGGGAGAGGCAGTGACATTTTGTTCGTCCATGTACAAACCATTGGAACGTGTCATTGTAAAACATCCGAAAGAAGCTTTTATTAGTCAAGAGCATTTAAGCCAAACATGGGAGAACTTCAACTTTTTGGAAGAGCCAGATTTCAACGAAGCGCTAACAGAGTATGGTGACTTTATATCCATTTTGGAGAAATATGTCCCAAACATCGATTATTTGCCAGCATCTTCGGTAGTTGGCATTGACTCCTTATATGCGCATGACCCAGTAAAATTCACTATCCAAGGGGCCATTATTTTAAAGTCGGGGAAAGAATCGAGGCAGCCTGAAGCGACTGTATACAAGGAATACTGTAAGGAAAAGAACATCCCGATCATTGGGTATTTAACGGGTGATGCGGTCGCGGATGGCGGTGATATCGTTTGGCTTGATGATAAGACCTTGGTTGTCGGGCATGGTTATCGTACAAACGCTGAAGCCATTCGGCAATTAAAGGAAATGACCGCACATCTTGTGGATGAATTCATCGTAGTTCAGCTTCCGCATGATCAAGGAGAGGCAGAGTGTCTCCATCTCATGTCTTTCATCAGCATGGTCGACCATGATTTAGCGGTAGTTCATTCCCGCCTTATGCCTGTCTTTTTCAGAAAACTGCTTATTGAACGAGGCATTCAGCTTATCGAAGTGCCGATTGATGAGTACTTGAACTTGGGGTGTAATGTGCTTGCCATAGCTCCGCGGGTTTGCGTGATACCTTCTGGTAACGCTTACACGAAGCAAAAGTTAATTGATGCGGGAGCGACAGTTTATGAGTACAAAGGAACTGAAATCAGTTTCAAKGGCACTGGAGGTCCTACCTGTTTAACCTGCCCGGTGGTGCGTACAAATATTGATGAAGGGGGATTGAAATGAGTCAATTACTATGGGATACTCCAGAAACGCTCCGTGCTTTGTTGTGTGAACTTGTTAGCTGGGAAAGCCGGACTCTTACACCAGGGGAGCGAATGTTCCCTTATAAGGTGCAAGAGAAATTAAGGGAGCTTGATTATTTTAAAAGGAACCCGGCACACTTATCGCTTCACGAGGCAGATTTAGGAAGGAATTTTGTCAATGCCTTTTATAAACATCCCGATAGCAAGGAGACCGTAGTATTAATTAGCCATTTTGATACGGTTCATACTGAAGAATACGGTGACCTTGAGACTCTTGCATTTCAACCAGAGGAGCTCACGAAAAAACTTCATGATAGGAAAGATGATCTGCCGGAAGAAGCGCGCATTGATCTGGAATCAGGAAAGTACTTGTTTGGTAGAGGAACGATGGATATGAAAATGGGGMTTGCCCTTCATATGGCTATCATCGAAAAGGCAAGCATCGAACAATGGCCGATCAATCTCCTGTTGTTAACGGTTCCGGATGAGGAAGTGAATTCTGCGGGAATGAGGGCTGCAGTTAAAGAACTGGTGGCTTTACGGGATAAATATGACCTTTCCTATAAAATGTTTTTTAATAGTGAACCGTCCTTTTCACAGAAACCGGGTGATAATAATCATTATATTTATTCCGGAACTTTGGGGAAAATCATGCCCGCTGCCCTTTTTTATGGGAAAGAAACTCATGTAGGTGAGCCATTAAAGGGCATAACCGCTAACTATATAGCCTCGTTTCTCACGCAGCTCATGGAGTGGAACACTCTTTTTCTGGAAAGTGACCTTGGCGAGGAAACACCTTTACCAGTATCGCTTCAGCAAAAAGATCTAAAACTACAATATTCAACACAGACACCTTATCGGGCAGCCGCGCTTTATAATGTGTTCATCATGAAAAGAACAGCTGCAGAAATAATGGATCTATTCGAGCAGGTTGCGAACGAAGCAGCGATGAAATGCAATGAATCTTATAAAGAACTTTGCCTGCGTGAAGAAATTGAAGGTGTGGGCGAAGTACAAGTATTGCGCTACGAAAAGTTACTTTCATATGCCGAGGGCAAATTTGGCGGGAGTTTTGTTGAGCAAATAAAGAGTGAAGTTAAAGGAAACAAGGATTTGGATGAACGGGAAAAATCAGTGCGGATCGCTGAAAAATTGATGATACAATGTCAGGAGCTTTCACCCGCCATTGTATTGCTGTTCGCACCGCCATATTATCCAGCCGTCAATTCGTCCGATGATCCGCTTATCATCGAATCTGTGAAATTAATGAAGGAATCTGCCAGAAAGTTTGATGAAGAAGTCAGCCAAATTCATTATTTTAATGGCCTTTGCGATTTAAGCTATGTTCAATATACTGATGATTCTGACGGCTGGACGGCTTTTGAAAAAAATACACCAGTCTGGGGCGATACTTACAGCATTCCTTTTGCCGAGATGCAAAAACTTCAGGCACCCGTACTTAATGTGGGGCCATTCGGCAAGGATGCCCATCAGCGTACTGAGCGCCTTCACATCGATAGCGCCTTTGTCCATACGCCCGTTTTGCTTGAGAAGTTAATAAAGAGTATGTTTAAGTGTTTGGTTGAGAAGTGATGGTCCGACAGGAAAACTGGATTAATAGCATTAAACTTTAACTGGGGGTATTAAGATGAATGACCTTCCTAATGGTCCAATCACTTCCAAGCCGCTTAATCATAATAATAAGCCACTTAACCAACTAACGGAGTTGCCGGAAAAAGGGGTAAATCCTTTTGTATTAATGTTTATCGTAATTGTGATAGTGACGGTTCTAACCTATATCTTACCAGCAGGCCAATATGAAAGAATTGAAAAGGATGGCCGAAGTGTAGTCGATCCCACTTCTTTTGAATTCGTAGAATCAACACCTGTGGGATTATTGGAAATGTTCAGCAGTATTCATGCAGGGATGATTGAAGGAGCGTCAATTATCTTGTTCGTCTTTTTGTTTGGCGGAGCACTGGGAATCATGCAGGCAACAGGAGCACTGGATTCCTTCATTAAGTTTGTGGCTGTCCGATTCGGAACAAAAGAAAAATTGCTTATTCCGTTGATGGTATTAATCTTCGCATCATTAGGGACACTGATCGGCTCTGCTGAAGATGCATTAGTTTATATCGCCATCATTGTTCCGATGACGATCGCATTAGGCTTTGATGCACTTACTGGTTTTGCGATCGTCATCCTTGGAACATTGGCGACTGGATTCATTTCGGGCATTACGAACCCATTTAATGTTGGAGTTGCCCAAAGCATTGCAGAATTGCCCATGTATTCGGGAATGGGATTGCGAATCGCTCTTCTTGCAGTTTTTTATGTCGTTACAGTATTGTACATCTATTTTCATGCAATGAAGGTTAAAAGGAACCCTGAACTGGGGGAGTATGGGAAATTCAGGCGTGAAGAACATGGACAACTTGATAAATACTTTAGGATGAGCAAAAGACATAGCGCTGCTTTAATTATTTTATTGGTGAATTTCATCCTATTAGTCTATGGAGTTATTAAATTAGGATGGTATATAAGTGAAATTGGCGGCTTGTTTTTATTAAGCGGGATCATAATGGGCCTAATCGGAGGCTTGACTCCGTCCAAGATGGCTAATGGTTTTATTTCAGGAGCAGGCGATATGGTTTCCGGGGCATTGATAATTGGTGTTGCTCAGACAATCTTGGTCATCATTACAAGTGGCGGATTGCTTGATACCATTTTATATTATGCTGCAGGATTGGTTGAGCAGCTTCCTCCCGCCATAAATGCAATCGGAATGTTCATTGTCCAATTATTCCTTAACTTCATTGTTCCTTCAGGAAGCGGACAAGCAGCATTGACGATGCCGATCATGGCTCCATTAGCGGATTTAATGGGTGTGACAAGACAAACGGCAGTTTTAGCTTTTCAATTAGGGGATGGGATTTCAAATATGATATTTCCGACTTCTGGAGTGCTATTGGCTGGACTGGCAGTGGCCGGCATATCATTTACGAAATGGGTAAAATGGGTATTTCCCTATCTTTTGATTCAGGTTGCCGTAGCAATTATCTTTTTGATCATTGCTCAAAGCATACAGTATGGCCCTTTTTAAAGATCTGAAAAATCTGAATATTTGAACTAAGTGATCTAGGAGGCATTTATGATGAAGACAATACAGGAGACAGTTGTGGATGAAGTGATTTCATGGAGACGTCATTTTCATGAAAATCCGGAGCTCTCGTATCAGGAACACCAGACTTCCGAATTCATTTATAGGAAATTAAAAACCTTTACAGGATTAGAAGTGACAAGACCTACCGAAACGAGTGTTTTAGCGGTTCTCAAAGGCGCAAAAAAATCACCCCGAAAACTGAATACCATTTCTTTTCGTGCAGATATTGATGCACTCCCGATTGAAGAGGAAGCAGATATTGAATATAAATCAAAAAATCCTGGGGTTATGCATGCATGCGGACATGATGCACATGCTGCGATGTTATTAGGTGCTGCAAAAGTCCTCTCCGGGAAAATAGACGAGATTAATGGAGAAATTAGGTTCATTTTCCAACATGCCGAAGAGGTTCTGCCAGGAGGAGCTCAGGAATTGGTGAAAAAAGGGGTCATGGAAGGAGTGGATTATGCATTTGCATTGCATGTTACTCCTTATGAACGAACAGGAACCATATGTTTAAGGGAAGGGGTATTCTGTGCAGCAGCCGATGATTTTGAAATTAAAATCATTGGGCAGGGCGGTCATGCGTCTACTCCGGAATTAACGGTAGATCCGCTTATCATTGGTGCAGAAATAACGACGAATATTCAACATATCGTTTCCAGAAAAATTTCAGCTCTTAGGACACCTGTCATTTCAGTCACCCAATTCCATTCCGGAAGTGCGCTCAATGTCATACCTGAATATGCAGAAATCGGCGGTACCATTCGTTCCTTGGACGCTGATAGCCGAGTGAAAGCTAGGGAGTATCTAGAGCAAATCGTTAAGGGGATTTCAGAAGCGCATGGGGCAAAATGTGAAGTCACTTGGTATTTAGGGTATCCAGCGGTGGTGAATGATAAAGCTGCCGTTGATATTTCAAGAACGGTCATGGAAGGTATTTTTGAGGAAAATAATATCATCCAGGTTGATGATCCTATGTTTGGGACAGAAGATTTTTCGGCTTTTTCCGAAATCGTTCCCTCTTCCATGCAATTTCTAGGCGTCCATGATAATGAATTTGGAAAAGCTTATCCTTTGCACCATCCTAAATTTAAAGTCGATGAGAAGGCTTTAGGGTATGGAGTAAGATATTTTGTAGGAATAGCGGATAAATTATGCGGTCATCAAAATAATCGAGAAAGCATGGACTAAGAAGAGACATCCCTTATAGTTAAGAAAGACTTTCGGTTGTCTCTTCTCTCGCTTTTGTCATAGTTAAGCAACTGCTTGAACAGAAAAAGGTCAAAAAGGAATTTCATTTCAAAAAGGTGAATTTCCCACATTTTAAAAAATAAGCAACCTATTTAGGAGGAATATATATGTTTAATCACGCGATTGTAAGAAGAATTGGAAAAAGTTTTGTAAATGGCTTAACAACATCGGATTTAGGAAACCCGAATTATGAAAAAGCGCTTGTACAACACGAGGCTTATGTAGAAGCATTAAAACAATGCGGTGTGAAAGTGACCGTTCTCGAATCGGATGAGAGGTATCCTGATTCCACGTTTGTAGAAGATACCGCGGTGTTGACGCCAAAATGTGCCCTTGTAACCAATCCTGGAGCAGAAAGCCGGAATGGTGAGATTAATGAAATGAAAGAAGTTTTAAAGGACTTTTATGACACAATCGAATATATTCAATCTCCAGGTATGTTAGATGGCGGGGATGTAATGCAAGTTGAGGATCACTTCTATGTTGGCCTTTCAACCAGAACGAATGAAGCAGGTGCTCTGCAGTTCAAAGATATCATGGGTAAGTATGGTTATGGCACGACCATCATTCCCCTTAAGAAATTCTTTCATTTAAAAACGGGTGTCAATTATCTGGGAGACAATAATTTATTAGTGGCAGGAGAATTCATTAATCATGAGGCTTTTTCTAGCTTTAATCAAATCATCGTAAAAGAGGAAGAAGAATATTCCGGTAACTGCGTCAGAATGAACGACTGCGTTATTGTCCCGAAAGGGTTTGAGGGTACAAAGAAAAAAATTGRAGAATTKGGATACACCGTGATTGAAGTGGAAATGACTGAATTTCAAAAACAAGATGGCGGCCTTAGTTGTCTCTCATTGAGGTTCTAAGATGGTCTGGGAGAAGGCATAGGCTAATAGATAAGATAAGGACGTGATTATATGGGGTATGGACTGGAGAATAATGATCAGCTGCAACGCTCAATGAAAAGACGCCATTTATTTATGCTTTCACTTGGCGGCGTAATTGGTACAGGCCTTTTTTTAAATGCTGGCTATACGATTAACCAAGCGGGGGCAGGAGGAGCCCTGATCGGTTATCTAGCAGGCGGTCTTATTTTGTATATGGTCATGGTCTGCCTTGGCGAGCTAGCCGTTCATATGCCGGTTACAGGATCATTCCAAAAATATGCTGCCGAATATATTGGGCCTTCCGCTGGTTTCTCTCTAGGATGGATGTATTTCGTAGGCTCAGCCGCAACTGCAGGAGTTGAATTTACGGCAGCAGGAATATTGATGAAACAATGGTTCCCCCATAGTCCTACCTGGATTTGGTGTGCGGTGTTCATAGTGCTTTTATTTACATTGAATGCATTAACGACAAGAGGTTTTGCAGAGGCGGAATATTGGTTCGCTGGAATAAAAATCGTTGCAGTGATTTTGTTTATCTTGATTGGAATCGCTGGTATCTTTGGTTTTGTCTCTTTATCTGATCGTCCAACCCCATTCTTCGAGAATTTGGCACCTTCTGGTCTATTTCCAGCTGGCGGCATTACAATTATCTTTGTGACAATGATGAATGTAATATTTTCTTATCAAGGCTCAGAACTTATAGGAATAGCGGCAGGTGAAAGTGAAAAACCTGAAGAAAACATTCCTAAAGCCATTCGAAACGTACTATTTAGAATCATTGTTTTTTACATTTCATCCATTATCATCCTTTCCGCCATATTCCCTTCTTCGGAATTAGGTTTATTGGAAAGTCCTTTTGTAACTTTGATGAAGATAGCGGGGATTCCTTATGCAGCAGGTATCATGAATTTCATTATATTAACAGCCATTCTTTCAGTGGGGAATTCATGTCTTTATGCATCTACAAGGTTACTTTGGTCGATGGCCCATGATGGGATGGCACCAAAAGTGTTTGGTCTATTGTCCAAAAGGAAAGTGCCCTTGAATGCCCTTCTTTTTACAATCTGCTTTTCGCTTCTCTCGTTATTGACTAGCTTCATAGCGGCGGATACTGTGTTCGTGATACTAATGTCCATAGCGGGTATCTCCGTCACGATTTCATGGATGGGAATTGCTTTATCGCAATATATGTTTAGAAAGAAATTTATTAAAGCGGGTGGCAAAACGGAAGACTTACAATACATAGTACCGTTTTACCCATTCGTCCCGTTGTTTTGTTTAGGCTTTTGTTCGCTGATTCTAGTATTCCTTGCCTTTGACCCTACTCAAAGAGTTGGACTGTTTTATGGAATAGGATTTTTGGTAGCCTGTATATTATTCTATAAATTTAAATTGGCTAAGAAAGCAGAGTCGAACACGAACTTGGAAAATGAAAAAATATTGTAATAGAGTCCCTATATTGATTACCCGTTCGTATAAAAGGTTAGCCAGTTATTTAAACTGTACCCTATAGAGTAGACACTAAAAAAAGGTCTGCTCTGTAGGGTACTTTTATGTATAATGAAAAAAATGGGAGAATCGGAGAACAATTAAATGCCAAAAAAACTCTTTACTGAGAAAGAAATAGAAA
>NZ_JBFUIQ010000120.1:0-11558 GCF_056401795.1 Peribacillus sp. P4_D6 | reverse complement strand
GATTTCCACTYCAGGCACTCGCTTTCCGCGGGCGGTCCGGRAGCCTCCTCGGCGCCTTGCGCCTGCGGGGTCTCCCCTCGACGCGCTTTTCCCGCAGGAGTCTCGCACCTTCCGTTCCAATCAACTATGTTTTGAAATTTTAGGTAAAACCACTTTTGTCTATAAATTTAAACCGATAGCCAAATGCTATCGGTTAGTCTTTTATTCCTCTATTTGTTGATCATCGTCAATATCCTCTTGAGGCACAATCAATTCTTCATAGAATGCAGCCGTTGTCGTTCCTGCATAAGGAATCAACCATAGTAAACCAATTCCCAGTGTGAACATGCAAAGGATGCCCCACCCGATGAAGCTTAGGTGCATAAGGAAATACTTCCATTTCAAGCCCTTCATTCTTTTTTTGCTCTCTGTAATGGCTTCAAGCACCGTGTATTCAGGATGATCCTTCAATAAGAAAAACTGCTGCGAATAAGCGATGGCCTTGATGATACCCGGAATGATTAATAATAATGACCATAAAAAAATGAAAATTGCCTGTAAGATGGAAGCCCCAATAAGCTTGAAAGAGGTTTTACCATCTTTATAGATAGCGAACACTTCTGGAATGCCAGGATTCCCTTCCCTAACTAAATTCAGGTAGAACCAAGTGGTTGAAATGGTAAGCGGGATTAAGGCAATGGAAAAGACCATGCTGAAGATATCGGACCATAACGGTGTGTCTTCCTGCATGAGCCATTCTGAAAATCCACCGCTTCCGATCACTTCGACAATTAAAGGAAAAATGAGGTTGATCAAGAACAACAGCAACATAAGCGAAACAGTTACTCCCCATTTACCTCCCAACGCCTGAAGGGCTTTCCTCTTTAATTCTGAGATTCTCATACTCTGATTAACTCCCCTCTTTTAAACGGCGGAATTCTGAATATTTCCTTTTTATTGTGAATTTGGATCAATTCAGAAAAAACGCCATTTATTTGATGTCAAAATCTCAATTTGTATTTTAACATACTAGCTTCTAGTCGTGGGCTTAAATTCCTAGAAAGCGCACACGGATAGAGTCAACCGGTTTCGACCAACCATGATCCACTCCTTTCTTGCCTTGGTACTGGCTTGTAAAAGTTTATGAAAGGGAATAAGACAATATGCCCTTCCAAATCAAAAATACCTTCGCGGAACCATACCCTGTTATGACGTATGGTCAGCGAAGGAGCATGTATTTATCTTGGTTAAAAGTCCTTATGTTAATCTAGTTCTTTTTTCCTTTTCCCAAGTAGACCGGGCCACTCATTTAATCTATTCCAAAATCTTTCGAACAGCATGGTTGAACTACCCACCACTTATCGACCTTACGATCTGATTGAAGTGTGGGATGAATCTTCGTAAGTGGGATTGTCCTTCATGTTCTTCTCACCACGATCGAGCCCTCATCGTGTTTCCTTTTCAAACTTTTTCCCAGCTTTGTCACCGCCTTATAAATGATCACAACAAAAAAAAGAGCATCCCAAAGCAGAAATCGCTTCCGCCTTTGGAACACCCTCTTTCCTATAATCAATCAGAGCCAGTTATAACAAAATCGTCTTGGAGCAAAGCTAAAGGAAGCTTTCTATTAATAGGATCCCCTGCCGAAACATTAATTTCAGTAATGTGACCACTGGCACCTATTGAAACATCAATCAATTTCCCATCTTCCGTCTTCACTAAAAAGAGCCTTTCCCATTCATAAACATAGGAATCCTTTTGAACGTAAACTTGTTCGACGGTCCCATCTTGAGCACACTCGATGGTATGAATCGGTTTTAACACGGAATCACTCCTCCACTCCCCATTATTAGACTATAACTTATACCCAGCCGCGGAATATCGAGGCTTCTGCCATTTTTCTGACACCCACCATATACGCTGCCAGCCTCATATCCACTTTTCTCGTCTCGGACATTTCATATATTTGATTAAATGAGTTGACCAATAACGCTTTTAATTTGGTTTGGACCTCTTCATCTTCCCAATAATAACCTTGATTATTTTGAACCCATTCGAAGTAAGAAACTGTCACACCGCCTGAACTTGCCAATACATCAGGTACTAGAAGCACATTGCGTTCCGTCAAGATCTTGGTTGCCTCCAATGTGGTAGGTCCATTCGCGGCCTCTACGACAATTTGGGCTTTGATAAGATGTGCATTTTCTTTGGTGATTTGATTGGAAATGGCAGCAGGCACTAAAATATCACAATCTTGTTCCAGAAGCTCCTGGTTGGTGATTGTATGATCGAATAGTGTCGTTACCGTTCCAAAGCTATCCCTTTTATCAAGTAAGTAATCAATATCCAGACCCTCAGGTTTATAGATGGCACCATATGCGTCCGATATGCCAATCACTTTCGCACCTGCATCATGCATGAATTTGGCCAAAAAGCTTCCTGCATTCCCAAACCCTTGGACGATGATGCGTGCACCTTTCAATTCTATGCCCTTACGCTTTGCCGCTTCCTCGATACAGATGGTGACACCTTGTGCAGTCGCCTTTTCCCTGCCGTGTGAACCGCCCAGTACCAGTGGCTTACCTGTAATGAAACCTGGAGAATCGTGTTCTCTTATTCTACTGTACTCGTCCATCATCCATGCCATGATTTGTGAATTCGTATAAACATCCGGGGCCGGGATATCTTTAGTCGGCCCCACTATTTGGCTGATTGCCCGAACGTATCCACGGCTAAGCCTTTCCAATTCACCGATTGACATTTGGCGCGGATCACAGATGATGCCGCCTTTTCCTCCGCCATATGGCAGATTCACGATTCCGCATTTCAAACTCATCCACATTGAAAGTGCCTTGACTTCTTCCTCATCGACTTCAGGATGAAAACGGATTCCGCCTTTCGTCGGACCGACAGCATCGTTGTGCTGGGCACGGTATCCAGTGAAAATCTTCGTCGAATTGTCATCCATCTTAATTGGAATCCGGACGGTAAGCATCCGTAGAGGTTCCTTCAAAAGCTCGAACACTTCTTCAGAATAGCCAAGCTTATTCAGCGCCTCCTTGATTACGACCTGTGTTGAATCAAGCAAGCTGGCAGTTTCTTTTTCTTCTTTGATTGTTGTACTCAATGGAATTCACCTCATAGGTATATTAGGATAAAACTTTTTTGATGCGTTCGATTGCCCAATCCAAGTCTTCTTTAGTAATCACTAATGGYGGAGCAAAACGGATAACTGTATCATGTGTTTCTTTACATAGCAGTTTTTCTTCTTTAAGCTGCTCACAATAAGGTCGTGCTGCTTCTGTTAATTCGACTCCGATGAATAAGCCTCGGCCGCGGATATCTTTAATCATTGGATTCTTGATTTCTTTTAAACGATCCATAAAGTATTGCCCAAGCTCCAATGAACGTTCCGCAAGCTTCTCTTCTTCAAGGACTTCCAATGAAGCGATGGAAACCGCACATGCCAATGGATTGCCGCCGAATGTAGAACCATGGGAACCAGGATTGAATACGCCAAGGATTTCACGGTTTGCAGCTACGCAAGAGATTGGGAAAACCCCGCCGCCCAGCGCTTTACCTAAAATGTACATATCAGGAACTACTCCATCCCAGTCAGAGGCGAACATTTTTCCTGAACGTCCAAGTCCTGACTGAATTTCATCAGAAACGAATAGGACATTATTTTCTTTACATAAGTCGTAAGCTTCTTTTAAGAATCCTTGTGGCGGAATGATGATTCCCGCTTCACCTTGAATCGGTTCGATTAAAAATCCAGCCGTTTGCGGTGTAATCGCTTCTTTCAATGCATCAAGATCGCCGTAAGGGATAAGCTTGATCCCTGGCAGCATCGGTCCAAAGCCCCTTCTATATTCATCATCGGATGACAAGGACACGGCTGCCATCGTACGGCCATGGAAGTTCCCGATACAAGCAATGATTTCAGCTTGGTTTTCTGCAATTCCCTTAACATCATAGCCCCAGCGTCTAACAGCTTTGATGGCTGTTTCAACGGCTTCAGCACCTGTATTCATAGGCAGTGCCATGTCTTTTTGCGTAATGCGTGAAACCATTTCATACCATGGTCCTAATTTATCACTATGGAATGCACGGGATGTCAATGTTACGCGATCAGCTTGTTTTTTTAATTCGTCGATGATTTTCGGATGCCTGTGGCCTTGATTCACTGCTGAATAGGCACTAAGCATATCCATATATTTGTTGCCTTCAGGATCTTCCACCCAAACTCCTTCTGCCTTCGAAATGACGATTGGAAGTGGATTATAATTGTTTGCACCATATTGTTCAGTTTGCTCGATTAATTTTTCCGTTAAAGTTGTCATGTTGATTCCCCCTAAAATTTATAGCGTTTCAGATGTTGTTTTACCTTGAAGATGAAGAACTAAATAATCAGGACCGCCCGCTTTTGAATCTGTACCTGACATATTGAATCCGCCAAATGGCTGGTATCCTACAATGGCACCAGTACAGCCGCGATTGAAGTACAAGTTACCTACGTGGAAATCCTCACGCGCTTGTTCAATATGTTCAATGTTGTTAGAGATGACTGCACCCGTTAATCCATAATCCGTGTTATTGGCAATCTCGATTGCATGATTGAAATCTTTTGCCTTACAGAATGCAACAACCGGTCCGAAGATCTCTTCTTTCATGACACGTGCGTTCTCATCCACATCGGCAATGATAGTTGGCTGGATGAAGAAACCTTTTGAATTGTCTCCTTCTCCCCCTGTAACAATTTTCCCTTCTTCTTTACCGATTTCAACGTAGCTCATGACTTTATCGAAAGCTGCTTGATCGATGACCGGACCCATGAAGTTGTTTAGATCTGTTGGTTCCCCGATCGTTTTTTCTTTCGTTAATTCAATGGCACGATTCAAGACTTGGTCATATACATCTTCCACTATGACAGCACGTGAACAAGCAGAACATTTTTGACCGGAGAATCCGAATGCAGAAGCGACGATTGATTGTGCCGCCAATTCCAGATCAGCCTCTTTATCAACAACGATCGTATCTTTACCGCCCATTTCAGCGATGACACGTTTTAACCAGATTTGGCCTTCATGTACTTTTGCCGCACGCTCATAAATACGGATACCGACATCACGAGATCCGGTAAAGCTGATGAAACGTGTACGAGGATGATCTACCAAATAATCGCCCACTTCGGCACCGCTTCCTGGAATGAAGTTCACAACTCCTGCAGGCATGCCCGCTTCTTCCAGCACTTCGATGAATTTAGCTGCAATGACCGGTGTTGTACTGGCCGGTTTCAATAAGACCGTATTACCTGAAACAAGAGCAGCCGTCGTCATGCCTGCCATGATCGCAAACGGGAAGTTCCAAGGTGAGATGATGACACCCACACCAAGCGGAATATAATTGAAAGCATTGTGTTCAATCGGACGGCTTTCCACTGGCATGCCGTCTTTAAGCTTCAGCATTTGACGTGCATAGTATTCCATGAAGTCGATCGCTTCCGCTGTATCTGCATCCGCCTCATTCCAAGGCTTCCCTGCTTCTTTAACCAATAGAGCCGAGAAATAATGTTTTCTTCTGCGAACGATTGCTGCAGCCCTGAATAAAATGTTTGCGCGCACTTCCGCTTTCGTTTTTCTCCAAGTTTGGAATGTCTGATCTGCCGCTTGCATCGCTTGCTCTGCAAGATCTTTATTCGCTTTGGATACGGTTCCGATAACTTCTTCTTTATTTGCTGGGTTTACAGAGGTAATGACTTCATCAGTAAACACTCTTTCACCATTAATGATCAGCGGATATTTCTTCCCTAGATCATTAGCTACATCATTCAATGCCGCTTGAAAAGCTTTATTGTTTTCTTCGATTTTAAAATTAGTAAATGGTTCGTGTTTATATGTTTGGACCATTATGTCTCATCTCCCTAAGTTTATGTTTTTACTTCTCCCTTAATTAAACAAGCAAGTTCCGTGCCAACTTTTCATTTTTTCGAAAAAATAATGTTTTTTCTTGAAAAATGCAATGAAATTCAGCACTTTAAGGGCAAAATTGACATAGTATGCCATTATTTTTTGCTCTAATCCCTATTTTTGTCGCTTAAACCTTACACTTTTTATTAATGCAAATTTCATGCCAACTTGAAAAACCATAAAAAACAGCATTTTCGCACTTTTTCCGCAAAATATTTTTGCACTTCAATGCAAAATAATCTTGCTGTGCAAATTTTATTTGCGCCTTTGCTTCAATTCCTCTACAATAGCTCTAAGAAAAGAAGAAAAACGGGAGGCATTCATGAATTTAGATCAAATCATTAAAATAGATGGTTTCCAATCCATCCTTTATTCGCTTGTGGATGTAATCGATACAGGGATACATATAATCGATATAAAGGGGCGGACGATTGTATATAACAAGAAAATGGCAGAAATCGAAGGAATGGATTCAGAAGAAGTGTTAGGGAAGAAGATTCACGAAATCTTTAAATTCAAGGAAGAAACGGAGAGTACATTAATAAGGGCTCTTCATTCGGGGAAGACAACCGAGAACTCGAAGCAGACCTACTTCAATAATCTTGGTCAAGAAATTACAACAATCAATAATACGTTTCCGATTTTGGATCAAAAGCAAAATATCATCGGGGCCATTGAAGTGGCAAAGGATATAACGAATCTGGAAAGAATCATTAAAGATAATATATTGAATAAGGGCGATACCAAATATACCTTTGACAGCATCATCGGAACGAGTGAAAATTTCCTGGAAGTGATAGAAAAGTGCAAGCGCTCGACCAGGACAGCATCCTCCATCCTCATCGTTGGGGAAACGGGCACCGGAAAAGAGCTCTTCGCCCAAAGCATCCATAATGGCAGCAGCCGTTCGACACAACCTTTCATCAGCCAAAACTGTGCTGCCCTGCCAGACAGTCTAATTGAAGGAATACTCTTCGGCACAAAGAAAGGCGCCTTCACCGGATCGATCGAACGGCCTGGATTATTCGAACAGGCACAGGGCGGTACCATCCTGCTAGATGAAATCAACTCATTAAATCCGAACATGCAAGCGAAATTATTACGGGCCCTTCAAGAAAGGACGATTCGCCGCGTTGGGGATACTAAGGATAAACAAATTGACGTTAGGGTCATTGCAACGATAAATGAAGATCCGATAGATGCCATTTCAAATGACCATTTACGAAAGGATTTATACTACCGATTAAGTGTCGTTTCGTTATTCATCCCGCCTCTTCGTGAACGGAAAGAGGATATTCCTTTGTTGGCGCAATCCTTCATCGAGAAATTCAATGCGCTGTTCGAATTGAATATAGAAGGGATCAGCGAAGAAGTCTACTCGCTTTTTTATGATTACGACTGGCCCGGGAACGTAAGGGAACTCGAACATATCATTGAGGGGGCCATGAATTTAATGGAGCCTGGCGATACAAAGATTGCCATCACCCACCTTCCGGCTCTATTTAGGAAGAAAGCCCATTTGGAAGACATTCATCCCGGAAGAAAAGAGACTCATGCAAATGGAGATTTACAGGATTCGACCTTATCTCTTGATGATTATATCGCCAATACTGAAAAGCAATACTTGGAGAAGATATTGAAGGAACATGGCATGAATATCTCCCAAGCAGCCAAGGCCCTGAATATTAGCCGCCAAAGCCTTCAATACCGTTTGAAAAAGTATCAGGTCAAATAACACCATCCCTGCACAAAGGAGGCCCCCATTGATATGGAGGCCTTCAGTTTATCGGCGGAAAGGGAGCGGGTTTAGGAAGTTGATCTCCACTCCAGGCACTCGCTTTCCATGAATTTGTCTACAGTCTAAAGGCCCCCATTGATATGGAGGCCTTTCTTTGCCTGCTATTCTTTTCACTTTGCAATCAGAATGCTTCAGCCGCTTTTGCAACGTTTTCCAAACCATCCGCGATGATTTTTTGTGACCGATCCGGATACTGATTATGGCCTTCAATGACCACGGTCTCCGGATTCTTAATACCCCATAGACTAATGATATTTTTCACTAAACTCACGGCCATTTCAGCGGAAGCCATTCCTTCTAATGCATAATCAGAACCGCGGGCATTCAATAGCATGACTTTTTTATCTTCAGCATACCCGACAGGACCTTCCGCCGTATAATTGAACATTATTCCTGCTTGTGCCAAATAAGAAAGATAGGTGATTAACGGTGCAGGAACCGTTGAGTTCCATAGAGGGAAAGCGAATACCACTTTATCCATGGCCATGAATTGATTTAAATATTGGTCAACCAGTTTTGCGGCATTTTCCTCTTCAGCTGTCAGTTCAAGACCTTGGTTGCGTTTATATAGTCCGGTAATCGCCGTATTTCCGTAGTAAGGAAGCTCTTCTTTAAATAAATCCAGCTCGGTCACTTCATCTGTACGGTGTGTCTCTTTATATGTTTGTAAGAATGTGTCATACATTTTCGAGCTGATTGCCTGATCTGCTGGACGATCGTTCACTTTCACGAATAACACTTTTGTCATTTTCCCATTCTCTTCTGCCGCGGCTTCTTTATTTCCAAATAATCTGCTTAAGAATCCCATTATCCTCTCACCATTGCTTTCTGATTATAATATTTAGACGATTAAATGAATCTCATTGCCTGATGGATCTGTTACAGTGAAAAACCCTTCTTTTTCCGTGACGACAGCCCCGATTCCTTCCAGTTGCTCCGTTACTTTGTTTCTCGCTTCTTCATCTGCATAAACGAGTGTATACCAGTTTAGCCCCACACTATTTTCCTTCGGGGCAGGGGCACCAACGCCATTCCATGTGTTCAATCCGATGTGATGATGATATCCACCGGTTGAAGTAAAGAGCGCTCCTCCATATCGATTCACGACGCTAAACCCAAGACCTTGCATGTAAAACTCCTCCGTTTTGCGTAAATCCGCTACATGCAGATGTATATGCCCCATCAAGGTACCAGCAGGCAGTTTGCTCCACTCACCATCGCTTTCTTTCAGCAGGTCATTCCCATCCAACGGATCCGTGCCCATTTCGACCTCCCCGCCTGCCYATCTCCAATCAGCTGATGGCCGGTCAGAGTATACTTCGATGCCATTTCCATCCGGATCGGTGATGTACAGCGCTTCACTCACTTCATGATCCGCCGCTCCAAATGGATATTTCGTTTGAAGTAAATGGCGTAAAAAAATCGATAAGTCGGCACGGGTAGGCAGCAACAGGGCAAAGTGATATAAGCCCGTCGTCCGCCCTTCTTTCGGAATCACATCCGCAGGCTGCTCAAGTGTCAGCAACGGGGTTTTTCCGTCTGTCGTCAAAACAGCTTTCCGGTCGGTTTTCTTCAATACTTGAAGACCGATGATTTCTTGATAAAACAGAATGGCCTTATTCAAATCCAAAACATTAATACTCACTTCGCCAACAAAGGTAATTGGTTTTTGATGAAAATTTTTATCCATATTGTCACTTCCCTTTTTTATTGAAAATCACATAATCCAAAGAAAGAACCGTGCGGTTTGCACACGCTAGATAGACAGACATGGCAAGCAGTGCCAAGTCCAGTTCGTAACCCGCCGCTTGCCCGTTTCCAAGAAAACCGGCAGGTAATTTAGCCGTGAAAATCGCCCCCGCCATAATGACCGCAAATAGGACGGATACGATACGTGTTCCCAAACCCAGTATAACCGCAAGTCCTCCAATCAATTCGATTCCTGCAACGATGTATGCCATGAAGCCAGGAATGCCAAGGCTATCGAAAAATCCCGCCGTATTTCCTATGCCCCCTTGAAACTTTGAAACGCCGTGAATGAAAAAAGTAAGACCTAAAATCACCCTTAAAAAAACTTGACCTGCATCATTTTTATTCATGTATGAATTCTCCTTTTTGTTGGTTACTTTATGTAAGTAATTATATTTTCATAAGTTTATAATGTCAAGTAAGTTTATTGGAATTCATTTTTTTACCTAAAAAAACGAATTGCCGAAAGCAACTCGTTATATGGTGCCACTATTTAAATGTGTAATAAATGGTTGAATTGATGATGAAAGAATCCGCAATCGTTCTCCCGAATTCCTAACATGCCACCTTACTTCCTCCTTAAGCATTAAACTTAATCGAAATCATTGCGATTTAAAACTCAAATAAACACAACTTCATTATTCAAACATCGAAATCAGTTCTTTTGTGTATGAATGGCGATCGCTGCAAAAAAGCCGTTCTTTCTCGAAAGAATCCACAATAACACCCCCTTTCATCACCATGATCCGTTGGCTCATCTCCTGTACAGCCGATAGATCATGAGAAATAAAAAGGTAGGAAGTGTCCAAAGTCTCCCGCAGCCCGCCTAACAATTTCAGCACCGCCGCTTGGGACAGCACGTCCAGGCTTGAAGCCGGTTCATCCAATATAATGAGGGCCGGTTCGATGCTGATTGCACGCGCAATGGTCACCCGCTGCTTTTGTCCGCCGCTTAGCTCATGCGGGTAACGTTCAGCAAAACTCCTTGGAAGCTCCACCGTTTCCAGGAGCTGTCCGATAAAGTTCGCTTCACTTGTATACGTAAAATATTTCAAATTGACCTGGCTGCCAAATTGAAGATATGGATCCATTAGTGAATCCTTTATCCTTAGTTTTGGATTCAAAGCCGATACAGGATTTTGCAAAACAGCCTGGATGTTCTTGCGATACGGTTTTAAACTGCGTTCGCTTTTGTTTTGCAGCTCGGTTCCTTCAAATAGGATGCTGCCCTTGTCAAAAGATTCAATCTGAAGGATGAGTCTTACCAGTGTGCTTTTTCCGCAGCCGCTCTCCCCCACTAACCCGAGGCATTCCTTCCTTTCCATGCTGAAATTCACGTTCCTTAGTATTTCCACTCCGTTATCATAGCTTTTATGGACATTTCGCACGTCTAATAAACTCATCCTGACACTCCTTCAAGCTTAAATGGAATTCTCCTCAATGATGGCGATGATTGAATCAGTTCATTCGTATAAGCATGCTGCGGATGATTCAATACCTGATTTTTATCACCGGTCTCTATGATGGCCCCGTCTTTCATGACTGCAATGCGGTCCGCATACTTCCTGACATGACGTAAATCATGCGTAATGAACAAGATTGCACATCCGGTTTCTTTTTGGAGCTTTGATAACAGCTGTAAAACCTTAAAGGAAGATACACTGTCTAAGGCTGTGGTCGGTTCATCCGCTATCAAGATATCAGGTTCAAGCAGCAGGGCTATTGAAATGGATACGCGTTGAAGCTGACCGCCGCTTAATTGAAAAGCGTATCTGCCGTAGATATCTTCATTCAGTCCCACCGATATGAGCGCATTGACCGCTTGCTGCCTCCTTGCCTTTTTGGAAAGGTTCAAATGTGTTCGCTGATATTCGTCGAAATGCTGACCGATGGTAAGGAACGGGGTGAATGAACCCTGGTAATCTTGAAAAATATAGGCCAGGCGCTTTCCGCGAACCTTCCTGATTTCTGAGGAAGATAGGGTTAATAAATTCTTTTCCCCATACCATATTTCCCCCTTCGCTTGAAGATTGGGTGCAAGCAGCTGACATATTGCCATGGCC